>NZ_BAFQ01000205.1 GCF_000308375.1 Nocardia aobensis NBRC 100429
GCAGTACTGGTCGGATTCCCACGCCTGCAGGGTGGCCAGCACGACCGAGGCGAACGCCTCGTGGATCTCGTAGTAGTCGAAATCCTGCAGGGTGAGGCCGTTGCGGGCGAGCAGGCGCGGCACCGCGTAGGTCGGCGCCATCAGCAGGCCGTCCGGACCCCAGACGTAGTCGACCGCCGCCACTTCGCTGTCGACCAGGTAGGCCAGCGGCTTCAGGTTGCGCTCGGCGGCCCACTCCTCGCTGCCCAGCAGCACCGCGGAGGCGCCGTCGGTGAGCGGGGTGGAGTTGCCGGCGGTCATGGTGGCATCGCCGAGCTTGTTGCCGAACACCGGCTTCAGGGTGGCCAGCTTCTCCAGCGAGGAGTTCGGGCGCAGGTTGTCGTCGCGGGTCAGGCCCAGGAACGGAGTGACCAGGTCGTCGAAGAAGCCGCGGTCGTAGGCGGCGGCCATGTTCTTGTGCGAGAGGTAGGCCAGTTCGTCCTGCGCCTCGCGGGCGATGCCGAACTCCTTGGCGGTGATCGCCGCGTGGTCACCCATCGACAGCCCGGTGCGGGGCTCGGCGTTGCGCGGGATCTCGATGCCGACCATGCTCGGGCGCAGCCGGCCGACGAGCTTGACGTAATCCTTGTTGTTGCGCGCCCGGTTGGCGTCGAGCATCCATTCGCGCATGGACTCGCTCACACCGATCGGCGCGTCGGAGGTGGTGTCGGTGCCGCCGCCGATACCGGCCTCGATCCGGCCCAGCGCGATGGCGTCGCCGACGGTGACGATCGACTGCAGGCCGGTGCCGCAGGCCAGCTGCAGATCGTGCGCGGGGGTGTACGGCGAGAGTTCGCTGCCCAGCACGCTCTCGCGGACCATGCCGTGCTCGCCGACCCGCTTGAGCACCGCGCCGCCGACGACCATGCCGAGCCGCTCGCCCTGCAGCCCGAATCGGCTGACCAGGCCGTTCAGCGCGGAGGTGAACATGTCCTGGTTCGAAGCGTGGGCGTAACGGCCGTCGGAGCGAGCGAACGGGATGCGGTTACCGCCGAGGACGGCGACGGGCTTGGCCTGCTTGGCCTTGTCGGCCCGGCTGCTCGATGGTGCGGTCTTCGCCGAACGGGCTTTGGTAGTCACTCGAGTCTCCACTGTCTCGTCGGGTTTTCTGGGTCCGGAGCCGGGAATGCCGCATATTGGGGACGAAGTCGGTAACCCGGCCGACTGTACTGCTGGCGGTTCCGTCGGTTTACATTAAACTTACTCTGGAGTAAGTTAATTGTCGACACCGTACCCCGGAGATGTGGGCTACAACGCGCGGGGTAGTGGGGAAAACGGATACGGCAGACGTCCAGATCGTCCACATACGACACAAGGAGAAGGTAGGAACAGTGGCAGCCAGCAAGAGCAAGGGCGCTCCCAACCTTTACGGTTCGTTCGTCAATTCCGCCCCCGGCGCTTTCCTGGCCGGCAAATTGGGCCTGCCGAAGCCGGAGAAGCTGCGTCGCTACGCCCCCGGCGAGCCGGCGTTGCCGGGCCCCGTCCTGCTCGGCGGTAAGGGCCGCGTCGCCGACGCCGCGCGCACCCTGCTGTCGGACTACACCTTCGTCGACGCCCCCACCCAGGGCGTGAAGGTCGGTGCGCTGGTCTTCGACGCCACCGGCATCGCCACCGTCGAGGAACTGTCGCAGCTGTTCGAGTTCTTCCAGCCGGCCATGCGCTCGATCGCCCCCTCCGGCCGCGTGCTGGTCGTCGGCACCACGCCGGAACTCGCGGGCAGCGTCGACGCGCAGATCACGCAGCGCGCGCTGGAGGGCTTCTCCCGCAGCGTGGGTAAGGAACTTCTGCGCGGCGCCACCGCCAACCTGGTCTACCTGCACCCGGAGGCCGCCGCGGCCGCCACCGGTCTGGAGTCGACCCTGCGCTTCATCCTGTCCGCCAAGTCGGCGTTCGTCGACGGCCAGGTCTTCCGGGTCGGCAAGGACGACAACGCCGCCGCCGGCATCGACTGGACCAAGCCGCTCGACGGCAAGGTCGCCGTGGTCACCGGCGCCGCCCGCGGTATCGGCGCGACCATCGCCGAGGTGTTCGCCCGCGACGGCGCCACCGTGATCGTCGCCGACGTCCCGGCCGCCGGCGAAGCGCTGTCGCAGACCGCCAACAAGGTCGGTGGCACCGCGCTCGCGGTCGACGTCACCGCCGCCGATGCCGCGGACAAGATCGCCGAATTCGCCACCGAACGCTTCGGCGGCGTCGACATCATCGTCCACAACGCCGGCATCACCCGCGACAAGCTGCTCGCGAACATGGACGCCGCGCGCTGGGACGCCGTGCTCAACGTCAATCTCGCCGCGCCGCACCGCATCACCGAGGGCCTGGTGGCCAAGGGTGCGCTGAAGGAGGGCGGCCGGGTGATCGACGTGTCCTCGATCGCCGGTATCGCCGGCAACCGCGGCCAGACCAACTACGGCGCCTCGAAGGCCGGTGTCATCGGCATGGTGAACGCCGAGGCGCCCAAGCTGGCCGAGAAGGGCATCACCATCAACGCCGTCGCCCCCGGTTTCATCGAGACCGCGATGACCGCCGCCATTCCGGTCGGCACCCGCGAGGCGGGCCGGCTGCTCAGCTCCCTGCTGCAGGGCGGGCAGACCGTGGACGTCGCCGAGACCATCGCCTACTTCGCCAGCCCGGCCTCGAATGCGGTGAACGGCAACATCGTTCGCGTCTGCGGCCAGGCCATGATCGGAGCCTGACGTGGCCACTCAGACCATCTCGCTGAACGAGCCGCCCAAAACCGGCAGCCTGTATCTGAAGGCCGCCCTGGGTGCCGTTCCGCTGCCGTTGGTGTCGGCGCGTAAGTCCGAGATCCCGGATCGCGCGGTCGAGTGGAACGGCGTCCGCGTCGATCCCGACCACCTCGCCGCCTACTGCCACGCGACCGGGCTGCGCTTCGGCGACTCCCTGCCGCTGACCTATCCGTTCGTGCTCACCTTTCCCGTGGTGATGCAGCTGGTGGTGGCCCGGGACTTCCCGTTCGTCGCCGTCGGCGCGGTGCACGCGGAGAATCTGATCGAGCGCACCCGCGAGATCTCGGTCAGCGAACCGCTCGACATCCGCGCCCACGTGGAGAATCTGCGCGAGCACCCGAAGGGTCTGCTGGTCGATGCGATCAGCGAGATCAGCGTGGGTCGGGAACTGGTGTGGCGGCAGGTCACGACCTTCCTGCACCAGCAGCGCACCTCGTTGTCCGGTGGCCCGAAGGCCGCGCCGCCCCCGGACGAGGTGCCGCCGCCGCCGCTGCGCACGCTGAAGGTCGACCAGGCGATGATCCATCGCTACGCGGCCGCCTCCGGCGACCGCAACCCGATCCACATGTCGGCGCTCGGGGCGAAGGCCTTCGGCTTCCCCCGGTCGATCGCCCACGGCATGTGGTCGGCCGCCGCGATCCTCGGCGTCATCGAGGGTCGGGTGCCCGCGAAGACGGCCTACGCGGTGAAATTCGGCAAGCCGATCCTGCTGCCGTCCACGGTCAACGTCTACGCCGACCAGACCGCCGAGGGCTGGGATCTGTCGCTGAAACATCCGAAGAAGGGCTACCCTCATCTGACCGCGACGCTGCACTGAGCAGCGAACGGCACACGAACAGCCGCCCACCTTCTCGGCGGCCGCATATCGGATCGCATGGGGGATTCGATATGTGGCGAAGGCGAAAAGGTGGGCGGCTGTTGTCGATTTGAGCCGGCGATCGGCGGCCCGATCAGCAACTGCAGTCGCAGCCGCAGCAATCGCAGTCACAGTCGCCGCAACCATTGCAACAGCTGCAGCAATCGCCACAGCCCTCGCAGTCGCAGCAATCGCAATCGCAGTCGCACCGCTGCAGCCAGGCATCCCGATGTTCGCCGCTGCACGGCCGCCGATGCCCGGCACAGCAGGCGTACCCGGTGCAGTACACCCCGCAGATGATCCCGACTCCCTGCCAGAAGGTGGGCCGTCGCGGGGGCTCGTGCGGTGGCTCGTCCGAGGGTGGATACGGATCGCTCGGCGGTCGATCACCGAACGGCGGCGGAATGTCGTGGGGCTGCACCGTTGCGGCTGCCCACGACCGAATGTGCCCGGCCGCCACCGGGTAGCCCAGCAACTGTGCCGTCGCGCTGGTATCGGCGTCGCGGGAAAGGGTTGCGCCACTACGCTTTCCGCAACTGCAGGCGGATGTCGCGGTGCCGCACGCAACGGCCGCGGTTCGGCCCAGCTTGCGGACGACGCCGCGAAGCGGATCCAGCAACAGCCAGCGGACGGTGGGAACGTGCGCGAGCTTCGCTTGGTGCAGGGCACGGCGTATTTCGGCGTCGGACTCACGCAGCAGACCGTGTGCCCCCTCGGCGCTCACTCCGGTGGCGAGCAGCGGATTGAAGCGATTCCGGCGGCGGTCGTCGTCGAGATCCTCGATGGCGTCGGCAAGGTGGGCGATGCGCCCGAAATGCCAGCCGACCTCTCGCAGGGCAGTGACGTTCTCCGGGCGGTCCGCCAGAACGGCACTGTGGGCGAAAAGTTCGGCGGCACACGTCTGTGTCGGCTCGGTGAGCGTGGCGAGCAGCTGCAGCGGCGTGGAATCGGCTGTCCGCGAACGGATCCGCACTGTCTGCTCGAGTTCTGCCTGACGGCCGATCGCGGCGATCAGCGGTTCGATGTCCAGGTCGATGTCGGCGGCGTTCGCGCGGGCCGAGGCGAACCAGCGATCGGCCACCTTCCGCATGGGCCGCCGGGCGAGCGGACCCGCGTCGCCGTCGTCGGCGTGGTCGCGAATCTTGGCCGCTCCCAGCAACAGTGACGCTGTCGTCGCCAGCCGCACCCCGGGAGATCCGGCCGCGGCGACCGAAGCACGGTGCATGCCGCGCAGCGCACACGGCCCGGCCGCGGTCCGCGCGGCCGCACCGGTCTGTGCTTCGGTGAGCACATTCAGCACGATCGCGTCGGTATTGGTCGCGGTGCGGGCCAACTGGCCGTGCCCGTCGCGCAGGCCCAGGCACAGTCCGCACATATGCGTGCGCCAATCTGCCGCATCCAGGCCGTATTTCGCCGCGCTGTGCGCGCACGGCGTGAGAAGTCCGAACAATTCCGCCCCGTAGAACCCCGGCCGCATCGGCAATCCGGCCATCTGTGCACTGCGCACTCTGGCAGGTGCCGACAGCGCCGCGCAAGTCGGACCGCGCGATTCGCCGGTGTCTACTCGGCCTTCTTCTTACCGGCCAGACCGCGCCAGGCCAGATTGTCGAGCAGGTCGACCGCGCTGGCGACATCGACCTCACCGCTGGCGATCCGGTCGGCGATCGCCTCGCCCGCACCGATCACGGCCACCGCGACGATATCGAAATCCGTTCCGGGCTCGGCATATTTGGCACTCGACTCGAGCAGTTTCGCGGTCAGTTCGATGATGCGCTCGCGACTGTTCGCGATCTCGGAGGCGAACGGCTGCTGCCCGAGGGCCTGCCGGTACAGCACCGACCACGACAGCCGGTTGTTGTCGACATAGGACAGGAACGCCTCGAGCCCGGCGCGCAGCTGCTCGTGCGGCGTCAGCTTGGGATTGCCGGCCACCGCGACGGCCTCGATGAAGCGTGCGCTCTCGCGCTGAATGCAGGCCCGGAACAGTTCGTCCTTGGAGCCGTAGTACAAATACAGCATCGGCTTGGAGATCTTGGCCTCGGCCGCGATGGCATCCATCGACGTGTCGTGATATCCCTTTCGGGAGAAGACCTCGACGGCGGCGTCCAGCATCTGCTGCTCACGAACCGCCCTGGGAAGCCGCTTCGTTCCGCCTGCCATCCACCACTCCTAGCCCATATCGAAACCCCTATCTTACTCCAAGGTAAGTTTCCGAGGGCAACGAATTGCCACCGATTCGCTGAAGCCGGGCTCAGCAGGGGAGCTGGATGCCTTTGTACTCGGCCACCCGCAGGACCGAATCGTCGACCTGCTTCATGGTCAGTTTCCCGTCGCGAACTTCCTGTTCGAGCCGGTCCAGCACCGAGCTGACGGCGTCGGTGCTGATCCACAGCGCTTCGTCGGCACCGGCCTCCAGGGCGGTGGCGACCGCCTCCTCGATGCCCATCCGCGCCGTGATGGCCGCCATGCCGCTCAGGTCGTCGGTGAAGATCGGGCCGTTGTAGGGCTTGGCGTTGTAGCCGGTGCCCTGGCGCAGCAGTGCCATCGCCTCCGGGCTGATGCTCGCCGGAACGTTGGGCGAGGTCAGACCGGGAACGTCGAGATGACCGACCATCACCGCGGCGCCGGAGTCGATCAGGTTCCGGAACGGCACCAGATCCACCTGCTGCATCTGATCCAGCGGGGGCGTGCGCACCGCGCCGGTGTGAGAATCGCCCGATCCGTGTCCGTGGCCGGGGAAGTGCTTCATCACCGCGCCGATACCGGCATCGTGCATGGCCCGGATGTAGGCGCCGGCGTATTCGGTGACGACCTGCGGATCCTGGGAGTAGGAGCGGTCGCCGATCACCGCGTCGTCGGGCTCGTCGCTGACATCCACGTCGGGCGCGAAGTCGACGGTGATGCCCAGTTTCTTCATGGCCTGCCCGCGGGCCAGGCTCTGTTGGTAGTACTCGTCGGTCGACATGGTCTGCGCGGCGACCCGGGCCGAGGGCGCCTGCCCGATCAGATTCTGCAACCGCGACACCCGGCCGCCTTCTTCGTCGATGGTCACCATGAGCGGTGTGCGCGCGGCGGCCTTCACCTGGTCGAGGCCCCGACCGGACAGCATGGATTGATCGGTCCAGCTGCCGACGAAGATGCCGCCAACCTGTTCCCCGCGCACCACCTGTTCGGCGTCGGCGGTGTTCTTGACGCCCACGGTGAGCAGCTGTGCCAGCTTCTGCCGGGTGGTGAACTGCGCGAGATAGCCTGCGGCGCAGTCCTGCTGGTTACCGGTCGTGGTGGTCGCGGCGGTGCCGCCGGCCGCATTCGTCGTGCCCGGTGCGGTGCTGGGGCTGGTCGTGGTGGTGGAGCCGCCACCACCGGAGCACCCCGCGAGGGCGACTGCGGCTACTGCGAGAACGATCCCGGCGACGTTGCGCATGGACCGACCGTAGCCGTTCCGGTCGCCGGAACCTACCCGTGGTCGCTATCCGCACCCCTGCCCCGGGAACCGCACCCCGGGCGAGCGTCGCCGAGCCTCGCTCCGACCGCTACGGCCACCCTTTCGCGGGCTCGGCGAACACCTGCCGCGGTAATACCTCAGTTATTGAATTGTGATATCAGTCATTCTGCGGTCGTCGTGCGCGATCGCCTTCGGAACAGCGGCGGACCGAATAAAAGGTCAATAACCAGCTATTTCCAGACGGCAGTAGAAACGGAATGCTGACGGTTGCCCGCAGTCGGACGAGTCGATAGCTACAGCTGCGATTGGTAATCTCTCGGTAACCTGACGGTCGGTAGTCGGTTGTCGAAGATTCATGATTCGGTCCCGCCCTGTTGCAGGCCAGGATCGCTATCCATTGCATTCGGCTATTGATTCGCTACCGATAACCGCGGAAATCTTCCGCTCCATCAACGAACCGATAGCGGAGGGCTGAGTCGATATGCGTATCAGCGCAATCGCGCGCGGCGCGGGATTCATTCTCGCGGTGGTCGTCGGGGTGGGTGCGCTCGGCGCCGCCCCGGCCGTCGCCACATCCGATCTCGACCGGTATCTCGACCTGCCTCTGGTCAATCGCGATGCCGCCCGGTCGCCCGGTGGCGTGCACCCGGAATTGCCCTACGACCACGCCGAACTGGGCCGCCTGCTCGACGAGGCCCGCGCCGAGGGTGTGGCGCCGACCCGGTACGCCGCACTGCTGTACCAGTACTGGCTCGTGGACGCGACCGAGAAGGCCGGTATCGAGTTGCGCCGCTGGGATCCGCGCACCGGCGTCGAGGCCAACCGCGACAATCTGATCAAGTCCTATCGCTACTACGAGAATCTGCAACTCGGCCACCGCGAATTGCAGTGGGCCGGAATGGGCGGCCAGGTCGGCGCCGACTTCGGCGGCGGACTCGTCGACGCCGAACTGATGGGCAACCTCTACGACCTGCCCGGTATCGCCGACGCCGCACACACCGTGCTCGGCGCCGTGCGGCGGGCGGCCGGACCGCAGGCGGTCGCGATGCTGCCGGACGGGCTGCGCGCGCTGGCCGACGCGGCGCCGACCATCACCCCCGAGG
>NZ_BAFQ01000204.1 GCF_000308375.1 Nocardia aobensis NBRC 100429
TAGGGGTTGGGCGGATACGAACCGACGGCAGCGGTGCGACCGTAACCGGGGTCCGGGCGCCACGGGAATGCGCCGTGCCAATAGTTGGCCAGTCGCGCATCACCCGCTTCGCCCTCCTCACCCCAGGTGAATTCGGCGCCGTCCACACCGCCGCGGGCCGCGGCTTCCCACTGCGCCTCGGTCGGCAGCGCCCGGCCCTGCCATATCGCGTAGGCGGCCGCGTCCTCGTGCGCGATATGGACCACCGGGTGGTCGGGCCGGTCGGCGATCGACGACCCGGGCCCTTCGGGATGGCGCCACGAGGCGCCGGGCGTCCAGCGCCACCACAGGTTCAGATGCCGCAGGTCGACCGGGCCGGAGGTCCCGGTGAACACCATCGAGCCGGGTTGCAGGTTCTCGACCGGCGCCCCCGGGAAGTCGGCCGGATCGAGCGGACGTTCGGCGACGGTGCGGTATCCGGTTTCGGCGACGAACCGTTCGTACCGGGCGTTGGTGACCTGCCGAGTCTCGATGGCGAAGGAGTCCACGGCCACCCGGTGGGCGGGCCGCTCCTCCGGATAGTGACGGTCGGAACCCATGGTGAAGGTCTGTGCTGGTATCTGGCGTACGTCGGTGGCGATCGACATATTCACAGTCACGGGCCGTTCCTACGAATCGGGTGTGAAGATCTGCGCCCAGTCATTTTTCATGCTGATCACCGTCCAGTCGTTGCGACGCGCGTGCGCGAGGGCATCCTCGGCGCCGGCGACGTAGTCGAATTCGCGTTCGGCGTCGTCGTGCAGGATGAGCATGCGCAGCGACGGCGCGCCCGCGAGTTCGGAGAACGACAGCATGGGCAGATCGCCGTTGGAATTGCCGACCGACAGAATGGGCCGGCGGCCGATCCGGCTCCAGATTCGGATCGGTTTCTCCGGTCCGTCGTCGAAGAAGTCCATCGCGGATTTGTAGAGCAGGTCGCTGCGGCCTTCCTGTTCGCGATAGGTCAGCCCGAGCGCACTGCCGATCACTCGTTCCGGCGGCACCCCGTAGAGATCACCCGCGACCGGGCGCATGAAATCCCGGTCGCCGCCGGAGGCGATGTAGGTGGTGAATCCGTTGTCGCGCAGGTACCACAGCAATTCGACCATCGGCGCGAAACCACAGCCGTGGTACGGGCGGCCGAGAGTCGGGTGGGCGGCGTCGGCGAAGAATGCCGCCACCCGCGCGTCGTAGTCCTCGACGGTGATCTCGCCGAAGGCGCGAGTCACCGCGCCCATCAACAACTTCAGATCGTCGTCGTCACCGTGATAATGCTTGACCATCGCCGCACCGAGCCACTGGAGGTCCTGCTCGTAGGCCGCCCGCCACGGCTGTTGCGTGCGCAATTCCGGTTCCTGCTCCGCCATTTCGGCCAGTCGCCGGATGGTGAAATCGAGCTGGATCGGCATCGGTTTCTCACACCACAGGGTGCCGTCGTTGTCGAATACCGCGATCCGTGCGGACGGTTCGACATATCCGGATCCGTCGCGATCGGTGACGCGAGCGACGAAATCGACTATGGCGGAGGTGGTTTCCCCGTCGTTCCAGGATTCCAGCGACACCGCCATCGTCAGTCCCGCGCGAGGAAGTCGTGCAGTTTGGCGACGGCGTGATCGATCGTGAACGACGCCGGTTCCTGTCGCGGCGGGAATTCCTTGAACGTCTCCAGGAACGCCGTGCAGATGGCCGTCCCGTAGAAGGCGATGTAATCGTGGTCGAGGAACCAGTCCCAGTAGGTGTTGGAGGTGACATCGGCCCGCTCGAACGGGTCCGTGCGCAGATTGAACAGTTTCGGCACCCGCAGCGGGGTGAACGGTTCGGCCCAGATACCGAGCGTGCCCTGTTTGCGCTGCTCCATGAACACGATCTTCCAATTCTCGAACCGGATTCCGAGCACATCGCAGTCGTCGGAGAAATAGACCATGCCGCGCCGCGGGCTGTGCTCGGCCGCGCCGGTGAGATAGGGCAACAGGTTGTAGCCGTCGATGTGGACCTTGAACGTCTTGTCGCCCACCGCGTATCCCTGCTTCAGCTTCTCGACGACATCGGGTTCACCGGCCGCGGCGAGCAGGGTCGGCAGCCAATCATGGTGCTGCACTATGTCGTTGGAGATCGAGCGGGCCGCGATGCGGCCCGGCCAGCGGATCACCTGCGGCACCCGGAACGCACCCTCCCAGTTGGTGTCCTTCTCACTGCGAAACGGGGTGGTCGCGCCGTCGGGCCAGGTGTTGGCGTGCGGGCCGTTGTCGGTGCTGTAGATGACGATCGTGTCGTCGGCCAGCCCGAGTTCGTCGAGGGCATCGAGCACGCGGCCCACATTGCGATCGTGGTCGATCATCGTGTCGTGGTACGGCGACTGCCAGAATCCGGCCTGCCCGACACTTTCCGGTTTCGTATGCGTGCGCAGGTGCATGTGG
This sequence comes from Nocardia aobensis NBRC 100429, assembly GCF_000308375.1. Lineage (GTDB taxonomy): Bacteria > Actinomycetota > Actinomycetes > Mycobacteriales > Mycobacteriaceae > Nocardia > Nocardia aobensis. Next base: position 2,436 of record NZ_BAFQ01000204.1, read on the forward strand.
GTGAAGTTCAGCCAGACGAAGAACGGGGTGCCCGCCTGCTGCTGGCGGGTGAGGAAGTCCACGCAGGCCTCGGCCACGTCCTCGTCGATCGTCTCCATCCGCTTCTTCGTCAGCGGGCCGGTGTCCTCGATGCGCTGCTTGCCGACGCGCCCGAAGCGCGGATCCTCGGTGGGGTCGTCCTCGTCGGTCGCCCACGAGTGCAGCACCCCGCGCGGGCGTTGCAGGTCGTACAACCGCGGATAGGCGTCCTTGTGCGGATAGTCCGGCAGTTCGGGTTCCTCCTCCGCGTTGAGGTGGTAGAGGTTGCCGAAGAATTCGTCGAAGCCGCGGACCGTCGGCAGGAACTTGTTGAGGTCGCCGAGGTGGTTCTTGCCGAACTGGCCGGTCGCGTAGCCGAGCGGTTTCAGCAGTTCGGCGATGGTCGGGTCCTCGGGCGCCAGCCCGATACCCGCGCCCGGCACCCCGACCTTGCTCATGCCGGTGCGATAGACACTCTGCCCGGTGATGAAGGAGGCCCGCCCGGCCGTGCAGCTCTGTTCGCCGTAGGAGTCGGTGAACCGCATGCCCTCCTCGGCGAGCCGGTCGATGTTGGGCGTGCGATAGCCCATCAGGCCGTCGCTGTAGCAGCTGAGATTGGTGATCCCGATGTCGTCGCCCCAGATCACCAGGATGTTCGGCTTCGAATCCGGCACAGCGGCCTCCTTCGGCGCAGGTGAACTACCCTGCCGAAACCCTGCCCGCACCCGCGCGCGGACACCTCACCCGCGGCGGGTGATTGCGGTGAGGCGGGGCCCGGGTGTTCATCTCGTCACATCGCCCGGTCAGCGCTTTCCAAGCCCATTACTCATCGGTAATATACGGTGTAAGTTACCCGCGAGTAGAAGGCGGATATTCCGTCCGACACCCGGTGTGGAGACACATGGGCGGGAACGGCACACACCGACCCGCACCGACTCAACGGAGAGTGAGTAACAGAGATGGGCCATTACAAGAGCAACGTCCGCGACCTGGAGTTCAACCTCTTCGAGGTGCTGGGCATCGGCTCGGTGCTGGATTCCGGCGCCTACGGTGACCTGGACACCGACACGGTCAAGAACATCATCGACGAGGTACGCCGCCTGGCCGAGGGCCCGGTCGCCGAGTCCTTCGCCGACGCGGACCGCAACCCGCCGGTGTTCGACCCCACCACCCACAGCGTCTCCATTCCGGAGTCGTTCAAGAAGTCCTTCAAGGCCTACGAAGAGGCCGGCTGGAACAAGGTCGGCCTGAACGAGGAGCTGGGCGGCCTGCCCGCGCCGCGTTCGGTGGTCTGGGCCCTGAACGAGATGATCCTGGGCTCCAACCCGGCCGTCGCGATGTACGCCGCCGGTGGTCCGTTCGGCCAGATCTTCTGGAACAACGCCACCGACGAGCAGAAGAAGTGGGCCGAGATCGCCGTCGAGCGCAACTGGGGCGCCACCATGGTGCTGACCGAGCCCGACGCGGGTTCCGACGTCGGCGCCGGCCGCACCAAGGCCATCCAGCAGGAGGACGGCTCCTGGCACATCGAGGGTGTCAAGCGGTTCATCACCTCCGGTGACTCCGACGACATGTTCGAGAACATCTTCCACCTGGTGCTGGCCCGCCCCGAGGGCGCCGGCCCGGGCACCAAGGGCCTGTCGCTGTTCTTCGTGCCGAAGTTCCACTTCGACTTCGAGACCCAGACCCTGGGCGAGCGCAACGGCGTGTTCGTCACCAACGTCGAGCACAAGATGGGCCTGAAGGTTTCGGCCACCTGTGAGGTCACCTTCGGCGGCCACGGCGTGCCCGCCAAGGGCTGGCTGGTCGGCGAGGTCCACAACGGCATCGCGCAGATGTTCGACGTGATCGAGAACGCCCGAATGATGGTGGGCACCAAGGCCATCGCGACCCTGTCGACCGGTTACCTGAACGCGCTGGACTACGCCAAGCAGCGGGTGCAGGGTGCGGATCTGACCCAGATGACCGACAAGACCGCGCCCCGCGTCACCATCACCCACCACCCGGACGTGCGCCGCTCGCTGATGACGCAGAAGGCCTACGCCGAGGGCCTGCGCGCCATCTACCTCTACACCGCCGCGCACCAGAACGAGGACATCGCTCAGCTGGTCTCGGGCGCCGACAAGGACCTCGCGTTCCGCGTCAACGACCTGCTGCTGCCGATCGTCAAGGGTGTCGGCTCGGAGCGGGCCTACCAGTACCTGACCGATTCGCTGCAGACCTTCGGTGGCTCCGGCTTCCTGCAGGACTACCCGATCGAGCAGTACATCCGCGACGCGAAGATCGACTCGCTGTACGAGGGCACCACCGCCATCCAGGCGCAGGACTTCTTCTTCCGCAAGATCGCCCGCGACCGCGGCGTGGCGCTGGCCCACGTGGCCGGCCAGGTGCAGAAGTTCATCGAGTCCGAGGCCGGCAACGGCCGCCTGAAGGGCGAGCGCAAGCTGCTGGCCACCGCGCTCGAGGATGTGCAGGCCATGGCCGCCACCCTGACCGGTCACCTGATGGGTGCGCAGGAGGACGTCAAGGAGCTGTACAAGGTCGGCCTGGGTTCGGTCCGCTTCCTGATGGCGGTCGGCGACCTGCTGATCGGCTGGCAGCTGCTGCGTCAGGCCGAGATCGCCATCAAGGCGCTCGACAACGGCGCCACCGGCTCCGACGAGGCCTTCTACACCGGCAAGGTCGCGGTCGCGCAGTTCTTCGCCCGCAACGTCCTGCCGGAGCTGACCGCCACCCGCACCGTGCTGTCCAACCTGGACAACGACGTGATGGAGCTCGACGAAGCGGCCTTCTGATCGTCTTCTCGACCACCACGTGAACACAGCGGCCCCGCCTCTCGCATTCGGGAGGCGGGGCCGCTGTCGTCGCGGGTTATAAATGTGACGAGAGTTTCGTCGGCATATCGCACGCCGTCGGCCGATGGCAGGCACAATACCCACGGCGCGACTCATGGAAGGAAATTCGGAATATGAGACGACTGTCCGCCCTGGCCGGAGCTTGCGCGGCGGTCGCGCTGCTGGGCCTGACGGCATCGCCGGCCGGAGCCGACCCGAACAACATCAATCCGATTCCGGGGCTGAACGGCATCAACGGATTGCCGCAGCTTCCGGGCCCGACGCAGGCGGTCTACCAGGCCACCGGGATGGCCTCGCCGAACCGGACCCAGAACCAGAACGTGCTGGGCACCGACCTCGGCATCATGTGGGACGACGGCCGCGGGCAGATGATCACCGCCTACGGCGACACCGCCGGACTCGGCGTGCCGAACGTCCTGGCCGGCAGCATCTGGGCGTGGCGCTCGAACGTGCTGTTCCGCAGCCCGGCCGGTGCGGACCCGTCGGCGGGGCTGAACTACACGAGCTTCGTGGACAATCCACTGCCCAGCCCCAAGATTCCGGGTATCGAGATCAGTTTCATCCCGACCGCGGGCATCTCGGTCAACGGCGTGCAGTACATGTCGATGATGTCGGTGCGGGAATGGGGCCCGGACGGGCACTGGGACACCAACTTCTCCACGATGGCCGTCTCCGGTGACGACGGCCAGACCTGGGCGCAGCTGCCGACCACCCGGCGCGGCAACGAGAACGGCTTCCAGAGCTTCCAGCAGAACGCCTTCCTGAAGGCCGGCGGCTACGTCTACAAGTACGGGACCCCGGCGGGCCGCAACCAGCCCGGATTCATCGCCCGGGTCAAGGAAGCCGATATCGCCAATATCGACGCCTACGAGTACTGGGACGGCGGCGCGTGGAAGCCGAAGGACGCCAATGCCGCCAAGCCGATCGTCGGTGGTGTGGGCGAGCTGTCGGTGCAGTGGAACGCGCATCTGGGCCAGTACGTGATGCTGACCACCGACCCCTTCGATTCCGTGGTCATGCGGACCGCGCCGAACCCGGAGGGTCCGTGGAGTGCGCCGCGCGTGCTGGTCGATGTGCGCGATCTGCCGACCATGTACGCCCCGATGATCTACCCGTATCAGACCGGCAGCGACCTGTACTTCCTGCTGACCATGCACAACCAGTACAACGTCGTGCTCATGCGCACGCCGCTGTAGGCGGGCGGGAGCCGGAGTCGTCGACGGGCGCGAGCCCGGAGGATACGAAGACGGCTCCGTGCGGTTGCCGGGTCGGGGGTCTGGCAACTGCACGGAGCCGATCTGATTATCGGGGCCGAGCCCGGGGCGTTACACGATTCGTTTCGACACCGGAGAAATTCTCGATCGGGGCACCGGGGACAATCGAGGGCGATTGCGGTACGGGGCGCTGATCTCACGCCGCGGTGCAGCAGCAAGCAGAGCTCGGACATGCCGAAGCTCGGACGACTCGAGGAGAAGAGTATGCAGCTGGGAATGATCGGGCTCGGCCGAATGGGTGCCAATATCGTGCGGCGCATCGTCAAGGACGGGCACACCGCGGTCGGCTACTCCCGGCACGAGGACCAGATCAAGGAATTCACCGACGAACTGGGCGACAGCTTCCAGGGTGCGACCGACTACGCGGCGTTCGTCGCGCTGCTCGAGAAGCCGCGCGTGGTCTGGGTGATGATTCCGGCCGGCGCGACCGGCGCGGTCATCGACCAGGTCGCCGACCTGCTGGAGCCGGGCGACATCATCATCGACGGCGGCAACAGCCGCTACCACGAGGACATCAAGCGGGCCGCGGCGCTGGCACCCAAGGGAATCCACTACCTCGACATCGGCACCTCCGGCGGCGTGTGGGGCCTGGACCGCGGCTACTGCCTGATGATCGGCGGCGAGGCCGAGCAGGTCGCCCACCTGGAACCGCTGTTCCGGTCGATCGCCCCGGGTGTCGACGCCGCCGAGCGCACCCCCGGCCGCACCGGTGAGCCCTCCCCCGCCGAGCAGGGCTACCTGCACTGCGGCCCCGCCGGTGCCGGGCACTTCGTGAAGATGGTGCACAACGGCATCGAATACGGCGCGATGGCGGCCTACGCCGAAGGCCTGAACATCCTGCACAAGGCCAATATCGGCAAGGAGCTCGACGACGCGCATTCGGCCGAGGTGTCCCCGCTGGAAAACCCCGAGTACTACCAGTTCGACATCAACGTGCCGGAGGTCACCGAGGTGTGGCGGCGCGGTTCGGTGGTCGCGTCCTGGCTCCTGGACCTGACCGCGGCCGCCCTGCACGCCGATCCCGACCTGACCAGCTTCGGTGGGCGGGTGTCGGATTCGGGCGAGGGCCGCTGGACCATCCACGCCGCGATCGATGAGGGCGTGCCCGCGCCGGTGCTCTCGACCGCGCTGTACGAGCGTTTCTCCTCGCGTGGTGAGGCGCTCTACGCGGACAAGGTGCTCTCGGCCATGCGCAAGGCGTTCGGCGGGCACAACGAGCTGCCGGGCAAGTAGGCCGCGGCCGGAGCGGCGCACGCCGAACCGGAACGAAGGCCCCTACCGCGTCGGCGGCAGGGGCCTTTCTCGCATCGTGTCTCGCTCAGCTCAGGCTCTGGACGGCGCGGCCGACCATGTCCAGCGCGGCCAGCGGTCCGAAGGTGAGCAGATAGCCCAGTCCCCAGGGGAATGCCATGATGTCTCCACTCAGTCGAATTGCCGGTCCATCCAGTCGATGGTCTGCATGCCGAACAGATCCGTGCCCCAGCCGTACAGGTCGGTGAGCATCGTGACCATCGAACAGTCCGTGGGCTGGTAGGTGACATCGGTGCCCTGCGCCCGGTAGGTGTCGGCGAGCTCGCGCGAATCGGCCGCGGGGACCAGCGACATCGGCGAATCGTCCTTCGCGCACGAGGTGATCAGCACCTTGGACGCCGGCGCGCCGGAGCGGCCGAGCCGGTTGTCGTCGAACACCGGCTGGAACGCCGGTTCGTCGGCGGGATTCAGTCCCGAGTCGAACATCGTTCGCAAGGGGATGAACGGCATGCTGAAGTAGGCGTCCTGACATTGACCGCGGAAGACCTTCGCCACCGCCTGCCCGGCCGGATTCAGTTTCGAATCGAGTTGCATCTCAGGATATTTCGGCTCCAGCCCGAGCAGGGTGGCGAACGCGAAGCCCGAACCCACCGAACCGTCGGCGACCCGCATGAAGTTGCGCTGATCGACCACCATGCCTTCCAGCACGGTGGATTTCACGTTCAGCTCGGGTGCGTAGGACGGTTGCAGTTCGGCCGAGAAGCCCGCACCGACACCACCGCCGGCGATCCCGAACAGCGCGACCTGAGCCTGCGGATTCAGCCCGGCCGCATCGAAATTCAGCGCCGCCCGGGTGCCGTCGAGCTGGGTGTGCGCGGCGTACTTACCGGCGAAAACACCGTGCGGGGACCGGTCGGCGTCGTTGCCGACGTCGGAGATCATCACCGCGTAGCCCTTACCGAACATCAACGCCAGCGGCCCGAGCGCGGACCAGGACGCGCCGTCCAGCGGATCGCCGCCGGTCCACTGGGTACTGGGATGGCAGTTCCAGCCGACGCTGTCGTTGGCCTCCTGGTAGGAGACGACGTGCTTCTCGTTCGCGGGCTTGCCGTCTCGCGGAATCATCAGGATCCCGGTGCTGATCGCGGGCGTGACGCCGTCGCGTTCGGTGGTGACGTACATCAGCTTCCAGGCGTCGAGATTCGCCGGCTTCACGCCGGTGAACAGCACATCGACCTTTTTCGCTTTCACCACCGTGCCGGGTTTCTCCGCACCGGTCAGCGGTGGTTCCCGATAGAACGGGTCGTCGGCCCGCAACGCCTGGAACGCCTCCTGCGGGCTCGCCGGGGAAGCTCCTTGCAGCGAGCCGACGACGAATCCGTTGAAGACCTCGTTCAGGGTGGGCGTCTGCGGCGGAACGGGTTCCGCGGCAGCGGTTCCGGATACTCCGGCGCCCGCCGCGGCACAGACCACCGCGAGGGTGGTCATCGCCGCCAGTGTGTACTTCCTCATCGGCCCTCCTGTGTTCCGCCGGACGCCTGCACCGGATCCGCCGGCGTGACCGTCATTTCCTGTGCCGCCGAACTCAGCAGCTGCGGGATGTTCAGCAGCGGCCGATGGGATTCCAGCTGCACCTCGTACGGGGTTCGCAGTGCGGCTTCCAGTGCGGGCCAGTTGTTTTCGACCTGCCAGGTGTATTTGGGCAGCAGTTCGGTGGTGATGTAGTCCCAGCGGTCGTCGAGGACCGACCAGTTCCAGCTCGGCAGCGGCAGGCCGAGAATCATCGGGCGGCCGTCGGCGCCGGTGAAAGGCACACGCACGGGCCGGAATTCGCGCGGCGGCACGACACCGGCCACCGACGGCGAACCGGCGGCGCCGCTGAGGTAGGTGATCGCCGCGCCGACCGGCCCCTTGTAGTTGCGCACCTGGTCCCACTGCGCGCCGATCGCCCACTGCTGTTCCCGGCGCAGCAGGGCCGCATTGCCGGCGGCGATCCGATCGTGCGCGCCCGAGGCCACATCGCGCCAGGCGTCCATGATGTCGGCGCCGAACAGTCCGGCCCGCTCGAATTCCGCCAGCGCGGCGAGGCCACCGGTGACGTAGGCGTCGTGCATCGGCATGAGGTCGGAGAAGATGTTCTTCTGCATCACCAGGATCATGCCCAGAATCCATTGCAGGTCCC
>NZ_BAFQ01000203.1 GCF_000308375.1 Nocardia aobensis NBRC 100429
ATATGATGGCGACAGACAAGGTGTGGCTGATCACGGGAGCCTCGTCCGGATTCGGATTCGCGCTGACTCGCGCGGTCGCGGCCGCCGGCGGCCGGGTCGCCGCGACGGCCCGCGATCCCGAGCGCGCGCGGGCCCTGCGGGAGTTGGCGGCCGAGCATCCCGAACGAATCCTGGTCGCCCCGCTGGACGTCACCGACGCCGAGCAGCCCCGGCAGGCGATCGCGCAGGCGAAGCAGGCCTTCGGACGGATCGATGTCGTGGTGAACAACGCCGGCTACGGGGTTTTCGGTGCGCTGGAGGAGATTCCGGACAGTGACGTGCGCGCCGTATTCGAGACCAATGTCTTCGGATCGCTCAACGTCGTGCGCGCCGCGCTGCCGGTGTTGCGCGAGCAGCGGAGCGGTCAGCTCGTACAGATCTCGTCGGTGGCCGGTGTCGCCGCGCCGTCGCCGGGGCTGGGCCTTTATGCCGCAACGAAATTCGCGGTCGAAGGGATGAACGAAGGATTGCTCCGGGAGGTCGCCCATCTCGGCATCGGTGTGACCATCGTCGAGCCCGGCATGTTCGGCACCGGTTTCGTTGCGTCACTGGGGATTACACCCACCGCCCATCCGGACTACGGCGACAGCGTCCGAGCGGCCTACGACCGTTTGTCCACCCTGGATCCCAGCGTGTACGGCGATCCGGACGAGGCCGCGCGGCAGATCGTCGCCGCGGTCGAATCCCCCACGCCCCCGCTGCGATTGCCGATCGGCCGGGACGCGATCGCCGCGATCCGCGCCAAACTGACGGGGGAACTCGCCGCCCTGGATGCATTGGACGGCGCCACGGCGAGCATCGGGTAGTTGCCGGGTCTCGGCACGTTGCGCGGGTCGAAATCCGGGGTGGCAGGCGCGCGGGAATGCCGCTAAGGTCGTTGCGTTCCACCGGCACGGTGCCGGTGGAGTTCTTCAACGGGGGTGGGCCGCATGGCATTCCGTAAATCGACGATTCAGAAACAGCTGGCCGAGAAGCTGGCCGAATTCGCTCCTCCGGGTGAGCAGATGCAGCTGGCCTTCCAGGCGATCACCGGCCCCAGCCCGTGGGTGGACGATCTGCCATACGTGCGGTTCGCGATGCTGTTCGTGCGCAAGTACTACTTCGTGGTGCTGACCAATACGTCGGTCGTCATCGTCGAGGCGAACAAGTGGACGGGCCGGCCCGCGAGCCTGGTCTGCGCCGAGCATTTCAGCACGGCCATGTTCACGGAGATGAAGATCAACCCGCTCTGGTCGAGGGTGTACTACCGCATGCCGCACACCGGAGCGCCCGAGCGCCTCAATGTGCATCGTCGCTGGCGCGAAGAGCTCGACGCGCTGGTGTCGCGACTCCCGCAGTTGGCGAGTCTGGCTGCCTGAGAGCAGGCGGGTCATCGCCGCCGCTTCCGCGAATCCGATTGCAGGGAAATGATCTTCGCGTCCTCGCTACCGGTCGTGTTTGCGCCCGAATCCGTCGCGGTACGTCCGTAGTCCCCGGGTCCCACTTCGCGCGTCCAGAACGGAACGACGTGCGGGTTGTGACTCGGGGCGATGGTCGTGACCACGTACTCCGCTTCACGCAGCGGATATGGTCCCCACACACCGCTCGGACACGCGCCTGCATGGATACCGCAGGAGGCAGCGGTGGTGACGATCGCCCAGTGCGAGAACAACTCTCGGTTGCGATGCTCTGTCATCACCTACTCCGCTCAGGCTCGTCGCGTACCACGCGGGCGGCGAGGTAGTGATCCCAGAATTCACGGCGGACCACATCCCACAAGTCCGCCAGATCCGGACGTAGTTCCCGCGCGGCGGCGAGATCCGTGCCCGGCGGGAAGAGTTCGTCGATGTCGCTGGATGTATTGCGTACGTTGATGATGTCGATGCCACCGCGTCCGTGCCGCCACGTCGCGCGCAGCCCGCGCACTTCGGTGATGCGGGTCGTCATCCGGCACCGCACCGATCCCGGCACCACCGCAACCCGAGTTCTTCGAGATCCAGGCGCTCCCTGATGTGCTGAACGCCTATCGGCAACGGAAGAGTATCGGATTGCCTGGCCGGCAACGGCATCCGACGCGGGCACGTTTCCGGGAGCCGCGAGCCGACCGCAACCCGAACCAGACAGATGGTGCCGAAGCACAACCCGATCGTCAGCATCAGGCTCATGTCACCGCATCCTCTGTGCTGCAACGCATTCCCGGACAGCGCTGAGTACATCTCCCGCAAGCGGTCGGTAGTCACCGACGGGCGCATCGTTCCACAATCGATACGCATCCGACTGCAGAGTTCCCGGAGCGGGAAGCGCGATCTCGGCGTTCACACCGGCGATGTCGACGTAGTGCCGAAACATCTCGGCGTGCAGCAACGGATCGGTCAGATCGGCATCGGCGGGAAGAGTGAGGAAGGTCCACCGCATCGAGCGCGGATGAGCGATGATCGGCCCGGCCGATCCGGACATGTCGACCAACCGCCCCCGCACCCGCGCCCCGAGCGCACTCGGCATCGACAAGGCGGCCAACGTCTTTCCCGCGCGCACGACCAGCCGCCCCGACCCCGGATGCACCTCGGCATCCAACCCGAACGCGCGCCGGTAGATCATCGCCCAGTTCTGCGGAGCACTCTCCGCACCTGCAGGCACATCGCTGAGCACATCATTCATCGCTCCCTCGATTCCGAATCGGTCGACGCGTTTCAGGCACGCTGTGACGCAGTCGTTTTGACTCGCCTGAGTTCGTTCCACCAACTGCCAGCGCAGTTACCTGGTTTCGGTCTTCTCGCTCGACGCGTCTGCTGTTGCCGAAACCCACTGCATCACTTCGGCTTCGGTTGTGGAACGTTCCGGATTAGGATTCAGCTAGTTCATCGGTCAAGTTCCAGGATGAGCATCTAGCTCGGGTTCCAAAATCTGCCCACAGGTTCCAGAGTGGGCACCGAGGTTCCAAAACGTCCCCAAGTCGTTACCGACCCTTCGGAGTACCCAAGATGGCAACTGGCTCTACACTTCCTCGCCGTTTGCTGGCACGGCAGCTCCGTGAGCTCCGCGCCGCCGCCGGAGTTTCAGCGGAGAACGCTCGCAACGAGATCGGCGTCAGTAAGCAAACGTTCTGGAGGATGGAAAATGGCCTACCGGTCAAGCTCAACCCGCTCTTCATTCGTCGGTTGTGCGAGATCTACAACGCCACCGCAGATCTCTCCAACGTGTTGCTGACACTCGCGGAAGAATGCAAAGCGAAAGGCTGGTGGCATGCCTTCAGTGACGCGTTGCCGAAGTCGTTCGGTTTGTACGTAGGGCTCGAAGATGCTGCACACCGCATCACGAGCTACCAGACCACCTTCATCCCGGGGCTGTTTCACACGGCCGAGTACCGACGAGAACTGATCTGGTCCGAGTACCCGAACATGCCGAGGGAGGACGTTGAGCGCGCCGTCGCGCTCGCAACGCAGCGACAGACACGTTTGACGAGTACCGACAATCCCCTGAGCATGGAGATTCTTCTGGACGAGTCGGCCTTGCGTCGCGAAACAGGTAATCGCAGTTTGATGTCCGACCAGCTGCGTCATCTCGCCGACGTCGCACAGCTGCCCAATGTCTCCATGCAAGTGGTTCCGTCTTCGGCAGGCACATATCGAGGTCTGTTCGTCGGACCGTTCGTGATGTTGGAGTTTCCGCCGCATCCCACGGCATACCTGACAGAACCGCCCGTCGTGTACGTCGAAGGCTTCGCCGGCGACCTTTATCTGGAGGCTCCGGAAGAGGTCAAGTTGTATCGTGGGGCGAGCGTGGACATCCTCCGTGTAGCGCTGGATGTCGCCGAGAGCCGGGCTCTCGTTCTGAAGATCGCAGAGGAGTATGCAGGGTGAAGGTCGACCTATCGGGAGCCCGCTGGTTCAAGAGCACCCGAAGCACGGGAACCAAGGAGTGCGTCGAGGTCGCCTTCCTCGACCACGGCATGGTCGGCGTCCGCGACAGCAAGAACCCCTCCGGCCCCGCATTGATCTTCACCCCCGGCGAATGGAATGCCTTCGTCGGCGGCGCGAGCAGCGGCGCATTCGACCGAGCGTGAGCGTGCTGCACCCACGATGCGTCAGGGCTCTGCGACCTCGACCAGTTGCTTGCCGAGATTGCGACCCTCGAAGACGGCGCGCAATGCGCTCGGCGCGGATTCCAGTCCCCTGCTGACGGTTTCGGCAATGGTTATCGCTCCCTGGGCCTGCCATTCGCGCAATGCCGTGAAGGCTTCCGGAAAACGGTCGAGGTAATCGAGGAAGATGAACCCCTCCATGCGCGCCCGGTCCAGCGCCAGCCTCATATAGTTCCGCGGCCCCAACGGCGGATCGGCACCCTCATAACCGGACGAGATCGCCCCGGCCAGGACGACACGTGCGTGAGGGGCCAGGTGCGCCAGACCGTATTCGAGAATTCGGCCGCCGACACCGTCGAAGAAGACGTCGACACCGTTGGGGGCGAGATCGGTCAGACGGGCATCGATATCGTCGTGCTTGTAGTCGAGGGCGGCATCCAGACCCGCGTGGTCCATGATCCAGGAGCACTTCTCCGGGCCACCAGCGATACCGATGACCTTGCAGCCCAATGCCTTTGCGATTTGCCCCGCGATGGACCCGGTGATACCGGCCGCCGCCGAAACCAGCACCGTCCGACCGGGCTCGGGACGGCCGATATCCGTCATACCGAAGTACGCGGTCAAGCCCGGCGGTCCGAACAGACTCAGCATCGATGTAGGGGGCACACCGTCGGGCACAAGGTTCAACCCGAACAACCCGCCCGCAGACCGAACGACGTAGTCCTGCCATCCCACCATCCCCGCGACCCAGCTACCCACCGGACAATCCGGGTCGTTCGAGCGAACCACCTGGCCGACACCACTGCCACGCATCACCGCGCCGATCGGCACGGCGTCGATATAGTTGTCGGACGCGTTGAGCCAGCCCCGCTGTGTGGGATCTATTCCCAGCCAATGCACCCGAATCAGGGCCTCTCCGGGCCCCGGCACCGGGACCGGCACATCCCTCAACTCGAAATCTTCGTCCCGCAGTGCCCCTACCGGCCGTCGCCGCAACACCCACTGCCTGTTCACCGCGTCCACCACCGGGCGATAGTAGATCGCCCGGCACCCGCCGCTCGACTCCTTTTCCGCCCGGGCGACAGCGCACGACATCCGGTTGCTGCGCGAGCGGTCGCAGTCGGTCTCGCCCGCCGCGGCTTGGCCATCGCCGATCGGCTTGCTACTGAAATCTGTTCGTCTACAACTTCTTTCGCGGCTCGGCGTGTTACGCCAATTGGGCGCATGGTCTACAACTGAACCCCTCCGGCTGTCATAGCCTCGAGGTAGCTTCGCGTCCATGCCCGCCAACCCGTCGAATCCGCACGACGCCTACTTCCGGCGCGTACTGAGCCGCCCAGCCGACGCCGCGTGCGAACTCCGCGCGGCGCTCCCGGCAGCCGTCACCGACCGGATCGATTGGGACACACTGCGTTTGCAGTCCGGCAGCTTCGTCTCCGCGGATCTGCGCTCCCGCTACAGCGACCTGCTCTACCGCACTCGCCTCGACGGCCATCCCGCCTACATCTACTTGCTGATCGAACACCAAAGCCGCAGCGACCATTTCATGGCCCTGCGCATCGTGGAGTACCTGGTCGGCATTTGGAATCAGCATCGTAGCCAGCACCCGGAGGCGCGCACCCTGCCCGCGGTGATCCCGCTGGTCGTGCACAGCAATCACACCGGCCGCCCATGGAAGGCCCCGACCGAAGTGGCCGATCTCATCGACCTCGACCCATCCGCCCGAGAAGCATTGCAGCCTCATCTGCCCCGGCTTCGGTTCCTGCTCGACGACGTGGCGGCACTGGACCTGCCCGCCCTGCTCCGACGGGATCTCACACCCGCCACCCGAGTGATGCTGGCCCTGCACAAAATGGCACCGAACAACATCGACCTCGGCACCGATATAATTTCACTGATCGACGACCTGCGTGCACTGCTGTTCGGCCCCGAGGGGAAGGCACAGTTCCAGGCCGTCATCGCCTACGTGATGACCGTCAGTGACATTTCGGAAGTTGATCTGCTCCCGTTGGTCGATCAGCTCGGACCGCCAGCCAAGGAGGCAATCGTGACCACTGCCGAACGGCTCCGCGCCGAAGGCGAAGCCCGCGGGGAAGCACGGGGTGAAGCACGCGGGCGTGCCGAAGCACTCATCGAGCTACTCACCCTCAAATTCGCTCCCCTACCCGCGGACGTCACCAAGACCGTCCACGCGGGCACTCCCGAGCAAGTACGCACCTGGACAGCGCGTGTCCTCACCGCGACCACACTGGACGAAATCTTCGCCTGAGCCCGCAGCCGCTCACCCCTACTGCGCGGGGCGGAGTTCCACGCAGCATTCGCCGGCGGTCGGCGCCAGCACCGCTTCGAGTGTCTCGGCTTTCAGGCCGGACAGCACTCCGCGTAGATAGGCGTGGTTGAGGCCGCAAACCAGGCCGGGGGCTTGGGTGGAGAGAGGGTGGAAGGGGCAGTTGCGCAGGCGTAGGCAGTTCAGCGGGTCGCGGCTGGGTTCGAAGCCCTGGTCGGACAGGATCGCCTGCACCACCGTGAGGGCGCGCTCGACGCCCAGGCGGCCGGGGCGTAAGCGCTCGCGGGCGTTGTGGCCCAGCGTGTTTCCGCGTTCGGCCGCGACTCGTTCGGCGGCGTCGCGGGCCGTTTCGCCGGTGCTCTCGGCCAGCACCGCATCCATCAGGATCGCGGCCAGCACTTCGTGGCGGCGTTCGGGGATGTTCACCCGCACCTCGGCGTCGGTGGGCTCGTACACCTTGGGAGCGCGGCCGACCCGGCGCAGGCCGCCGGTCTGTTCGTAGCGCGCCTGGAGGAGTCCGGCGGCGACGAGTTTGTCCAGATGGAAGGCAGCCAACTTGCGCGAGATACCGACCTGTTCGGCCGCTTCGTCACGAGTCACCGGCCGCCGGGCCGCGCGGATGAACCTGTACATGCCGCGCCGCAGTTCGTCGTCGAGCACCGCGACCGCACCGATCGCCGAATCGCTGGTCATCCGACCACAATAACGCCTAATCACATGGGTCGAAAGATCGATCACATCGATTCACGGGCGTTGTATTGACCACAGATACAGTTTCACCAATACTTATTGGCGAAACTGAACCTCTACCGAGGGAGGGTGGAGTCATGGCGGATGATGTGGTGGCCGGAGATTTGGAGCAGGCCAAACAACCCGTCAGTGCCGCACTGGCCGGGCCGTACGGGCATCCGTTCCACCCGATCCTGGTGACGGTGCCGATCGGGGCGTGGGTCGCGAGCCTCGTCTTCGACATCGGCTCCCACATCGTCGACGACCCGCAGTTCCTCGCCCGCGGGGCCGAATGGCTGGTGGCGATCGGCGTGCTCGGCGCCTTGGCCGCCGCCTCGATCGGCTTTCTGGATCTGTTCGCCATCCCGTCCGGCACGCCGGCGTTCCGCACCGGACTGACGCATATGAGCCTGAATCTGGTCATCACCGTCGCCTATGCACTGAACTTCTGGTGGCGGACCGCGGCCGGCACCGATCGCGCGACACCAGTCGGGCCCCTGGTCTTGTCGATCGCATCCCTGCTCGTGCTGGGCATATCCGGATATCTCGGCGGCAAACTCGCCTACCACTACGGCGTGCGAGTCGCCGGCGAAACCACGCAGGCCACCGGCTACCGCCGCTGACCTTCCCTTCTCATATTTCGGGAGTCACCATGGGCATCGCAGCTCTGATCCTCTGGCTGCTCACCGCCGGCGGAGGGTTCTTCCTGCTGGCCACCTGGATCGCCAAAGGCGGTGCACGACAACCCAGTTCGAGCCATCTGCCGCCGCCGGTGATCTTCGGGCACTTCCTGCTCGCCGCCGCCGGCCTCGTGGTGTGGATCATTTACCTGGTCATCGACAACGACGCCCTCGCGTGGGTCGGATTCGCCTTGCTCGTGCCCGTCGCGCTGCTCGGATTCGTCATGTTCTTCCGCTGGCTGCCGGTGTTCCGCGCCCGCACCGCGAACCAGGCCACCGACCACGCGGCGGCAAACCTGGCCGGGGCACACGAGGCCGCAGAGCCCGCCGAGCGGCATTTCCCCGTGGCGATCGTCGGTGGGCACGGCGTCCTGGCCGTCGCGACGCTCGTGCTCGTGCTGCTCACCGCTCTCGGCGTCGGTGGGAGCTAGCGTGTCCGTCCCCGCGTTACACGTCGTCCACGAGACCGGCGCCATCGACCTCGCGGTCGCCGAGGATGCCGCTCGGACCTTCCTCACCGCGTTGGGCGTCAGCCTCGACAGCGAACATCTGCAGGCCACGCCGGGCCGGATGGCGCGCGCCTACGCCGAACTGAGGGCTACGACGAACTGGTGCTGGCCCGCCGCATCCCGTTGCGCTCGGTCTGCGAACACCATCTGCTGCCGTTCGAGGTGACCGTCGTCGTGCCCGCGGCCTGAACTCCGCGCCCTGAGGCGAGCGTCAGCCGCCGGGTCGAGCACCCGCCACGGCGAATGCGACCGCCTCGGCCGCATTCGCCGCCCGGTGACTCCCCTCGACCGCTCCGCCCTCGGCATCGAGGATCTGCCAGCCACCGATCGACACCACCGGCACGTCCCCACGTCGATTGGCGAGCGCCAGCTCCGACAGCGTTCCCCAGGAACCGCCCACCACGATCACCGCGTCCGCCGACCGGACCAGAATCGCGTTCCGCGCCTCACCCATACCCGTGTACACGACGGCGGACAGGCCGTCACACACACCCGCGCGGTCGGTGTCCGGCCGGACTCCGATCACCAGGCCGCCTTCGGCCGACGCACCCTCGGCGACCGCCGCCATCACCCCGGTTCCGCCGCCGCACAACACGATCGCGCCGGCCCGGGCCAGCAGCCGCCCGACCTCCCGCGCGATATCGGCCTCGGCGTTCGTGCAGTCGCGCGGCCCGCAGACCGCGACCTGAACAGGGGGCATCTCGCACACTCCTCGGGCGTGGCCGATAGGTACTGCGGCAGCGGCGAAACCACCTACTGCCGCGGCGGGAACGGTGGCAGCAGCGGCGGAATGGTCGGCACCACGATCGGCGGCAGGCCCGGGACGACGATGGTCGGCGGCCCCGGCGTCGGGGGTGCGGTCGTGGTGGTCGGCGCCTGCCAGTTCGGAGTGGGCGCGGCGACCGAGGCATTGGTGGCATCGGTGGTCGGCGCTACCGAGGGGTCCGCGGAGGCGCGGGGCGGCGCGACAGGCACCGAAGTGGAGGCGGAGGTGTTGCTCTGGGAATCGCCGCGCAGAACCGATTGGCCCCAGCCGAGCCCGATCCCGAGCGCGGCGACGACGACCAGCGCACCGACCGCCACCCCGGCCACGCTCAACTCCCGGCGACGACCGGCACCGACAGCACCCACCTTGCCGCCGAGTGTGCTCGTGGCGCGCGCCTTGTTCCGCTTGCGCGCGCGTCGCAGCGCATCCTCGGACAACCACACCGGCGCCAATTGCACGGTGTCGTCGGCGGATCCGGGCCCGGGAGCCTGTGGAACCGGCGCGGGTGTGGCCACCTGGGCGGGACGGGCGAGCAGTGCCGCGCCGCGCACGATCACCGTCTCCGGATCGGCGGGCACCAGCACCGGCATCCCCATCCACCGCTCCAGAATGCGCGCGATCAGAGGAATCCGGGCGCAACCGCCGATCACGAAGACCGCCTGCACGGCCTGTTCGGAGCGCATCATCACATCGCGGGTCATGCGAGCCGAGGATTCGACCGCGAGCATGATCAGCGCTTCGAAGTTCTCCTGCGACAACAACACCAGGCCGTGCTCGGATGGCACCGCGACCGCCGTGGTACTCGACAACTGCTCCTTGGCCTGCCGGCATACGCCGTCCAGGGCCGCCAAACCCTGTGCGGTGGGGGGATGTTCGATCCGGCCGGAGGCGATCTGCTGTTCGCGGATCAGCGAATCCAGGTAGTCGCCGCTGATGTCGCTGGTGCGCTCGCTGTGGCTCACCTGGCCGGACTCGACGTCGATCACGCTGACCGAGAGGCCGGAACTGCCGAGGTCGTAGAGCGCGACCGTGCGATACCCCTGCAGTTCACCAGTGGCGCGCAGGAATTCCCGCGCCGCCGCGACCTCGGGCACGAGTTCGTAATTGGTGAGCTGGCGGCGCGCGAGGGCGCCCCGCAGCGTGCGCGCATGCTGTTCGTTGCGATAGGCCAGCGCGGTCGCGGCGATCTCGGGCGCGGAACCGAAGACGGCGCCGACGGTTTCGGCGGCCACATCGTCCATGGAGTGCTGCTCGCCGACCGGCATCGCCTGCACGTCGAAGGCGGTGGCGACGAATCGTTCGGCGGAGTTACCGGGATGTGGGATCGCGACGCGAATGGCGCCGGCCCCCACCGAAACTCCCAGTACCGAACTCATCTGCCGCCCATCTCGTTTCACGCTTCCCGACCGGTACGCCCCGGCCACCGCCCCCACCGGCCTGCGCTGGGCCGTGCGAGCGCCCCCAGGCCGCCGTGAACGGGCCCGATGCGCATGCCGCAGGGCGCCGCCACTCTACCTGGCTCCCGCCACACTACGACGTGCCGAGTCCCGCGTACACCCATCCCGCGGCGGTCCACGCGGCGCGCTCGAGACAGTTGCGTCCGTCGATGATGGAACGCCCGCGCACCACCGGCTCGAGGTCACGCGGCGAGAGTGCGGTGAACTCGTCCCATTCCGTGAGAACCAGCACGACATCCGCCCGATCACACGCCTCCGCCACCGAGGTCGCGTAGTTCAGCGTCGGAAAGACGCGACGGGAGTTCTCCAGCGCTTTCGGGTCGTAGACCGTGACCACCGCACCGTGCAGCTGGATCATTCCGGCCACGTTCAACGCGGGCGAATCGCGCACATCGTCGGATTCCGGTTTGAAGGCCGCGCCCAGCACCGCCACGTTGGCGCCCAGCAGCGAACCGCCGCACGCCTTGGCCGCCATATCGACCACCTTGGTGCGCCGGCGCATATTGATGTTGTCGACCTCACGCAGGAACGCGACCGCGTGATCGGCGCCGAGCTCCCCCGCCCGGGCCATGAACGCCCGGATGTCCTTGGGCAGACAGCCACCGCCGAAACCGAGCCCGGCGTTGAGGAACCGCCTGCCGATGCGGGCGTCGTGGCCCAGCGCGTCGGCCAGCATCGTGACATCGGCTCCGGTCGCCTCGCAGACCTCGGAGACGGCGTTGATGAACGAGATCTTGGTGGCCAGGAACGCGTTGGCCGACACCTTCACCAGTTCCGCGGTGGCCAGATCGGTGAGCAGGAACGGCACCTGCGCCGCGATCAGGTCGGCGTAGATCTCGCGCACCTGCGCTCGCACCCAGTCGGCGCGCTCGCGTTCGCCGTCGACACCGAGGACCAGCCGGTCGGGCCGCAGCGTGTCGCGCACCGCGAACCCCTCCCGCAGGAATTCCGGATTCCAGGCGACCTCGACGTCGGTGCGGGCGCGGGATCGCATCCGGCGGCCCAGTTCCGCGGCCGTGCCGACGGGCACCGTCGACTTGCCGATCAGCACCGACGGCCGCTCCAGCAGCGGCGCCAGCGAATCGGCCACGGCGTGGACATATTTCAGGTCCGCGCCGTATTCGCCCTTCTTCTGCGGGGTGCCGACGCCGAGGAAGTGGGCGTCGGCGTGCGCGGCCGCCTCCTCGTAGGAGGTGGTGAAGCGCAGTCGCCCGGCGTCGAGGTTGCGGCGCAGCACCGCTTCCAGGCCGGGTTCGTAGAACGGCACGACGCCGTCGGACAATTTGGCCACCTTGCCGGGGTCGATGTCCACCCCGAGCACCTCGTGACCGAGCTCGGCCATGCAGGCGGCATGGGTGGCTCCCAGATATCCCGTCCCGAATACCGTCAGACGCATAGTCGATTGATACGCGGCGGGTATGGCCGGTCCGCGTCCACGAGGCGAGGGCGCAGGCAACAGTGGGTGTACAGGGAGAAACCGCCGCCGATCAGCGCATTCGCCGACCACCTACCATCGCAGAGTGCGAAAACGGTGGTGGGTGCGCGGTGCGGTGGGGGTGGTGCTCGTGCTCGCCGTCGCGGTGGCGGCGCTGTGGCCGGTGTACGTGCGCCCGCGTACCGACGCGCCGCGCCCGGCCGATGCCATCCTGGTCCTCGGGGGCGCCCACGACGGCCGCGAGGAGCTGGCGCTGCGCCTGGCCCACGACGGTTACGCCCCGCAGGTGGTGTTCTCCGATCCCTACGACCACTCCCCGCTGATCAATCGAATCTGTCACGGCGGATACAGCTTCCGGGTGAGCTGCTTCGATCCCTCGCCGCGCACCACACGCGGCGAGGGACGCGAACTGGCCGCCCGCGCGGCACGGGAGAACTGGCGACGCGTGATCGTGGTGACCTTCACTCCGCACATCTCCCGCGCCCGGTATGTGCTCGGAAAGTGCTGGGGCGGTGAGGTTCTGCTCGTCGACGCGCGGCCGCACATCGGGCCGGCGCGGTGGGCCTACCAGTACCTGTATCAGTCCTCGGGATATGTCAAAGCCGCCTTCGAGGACTGCTGAACCGGCGGCCGTCGAGCCGGGCATCGGCTCCACGACCTTCCGGCTCGCTCACGGCCGATCCGACACCTCACCGGTCGGGTCCCGGAAACCCTTGTGCCGCACCACCTTCCGGAAGCACCGGCCCGGAATAGCCGGCGATGCGCACCCGCTCGTCCATGCGGTCGCGGATATGGCGAACGCGTTCGTCCACCGCGGTGCGCGGCGCGTACGCGGACACCGAGAGCGCGTACAGCGCCGCCGCGTCGCCGGACTCCGCCCGCCGTTCCTGCAGCGCCACACCGAGATCCGTACCGTAACCCAGGTCGACGGCCGCCCGGTCGGCCCGGTAGTCGATGCGACGCACGACCGGAACGAGAGCGCAGGCCGCCACCTCCGGAGCGATACGCAGCAGCAGCGCGGCCGGAAGCCCCACGATCACGGTGGTGGCCGCGATCGCCGGGCAGGCGACCAGCACCCGGCTGACCGCACTCCATCCGATACCGAAGATCCGGGCCGCCGGCGGAGTCATCCGCCGCGTCAGCCACGCTCCGACCGCCGCGGGGCCCGACAGCAACACCCGCTCCAGCCACACCAGCGGCAGATTGAAGTACCGGAACACGAACTGGCACAACGACACCCGTCCCTCGGACCGATACCCGAGCTCCCGGGCGAGTACCGCTTCGAGTTCCCGCGGGGGCGCACCGAGTACGGCCGACGGGACCGCGATCATCCGCCGGGGCAGCAACAGTTCACGCTCGCTCTCCCGGATCCACAGCGAATGCGAGGAGGAGGCGATGCCGGATCGGCGGGCCACCCGCTCCCACGCCGTCATCAGCGCGTGCCGCTCGCCGGAAGTGGGCGCGCGCACCCCGAAACGCGCCGACAACCACCGCCGCTCGGCGCCCAGGAAGCACACCACCGCGACGAGAACACACACCACCAACCACGCGATGGCGAGAATGCCGAGGGTGCCGAAACCCATCGCCAAACCGAGCCCGTAGAGCACCACCGTGAGGATCGCCGCGGTGGGTGCGGCGGCCAGTACCAGCGCCGCCCAGGAGCGGATCCGGTCGGTCGCGGAGGGCCGGATGGCCGCGCCCGCGCCGGGGTCGTTCGCCTTCGCTGTCGAGTCAAAGGTCATGCACCACGGTAAAGGGAGAGCACAAAGCCGCACGTCGCGGGGCGTTACACGGCGGTAACCGAGCGGCAAACCGGACACCACATCGGGCCTGCACCCTCGAAAGGCCGCGCCGAGCGCGGGAACGATGAGGAGTAGATCGTGGTTGATGTGCAAACCCGTCCGGCGACCGCTGCCGCCGCGACGAAGGAAACCCTCGAGGACTACACGCTGCGTTTCGCGCCCCGCAGCTATCGCAAATGGAGTCCGGCAGTGGTCGGCGTCTCCGCATTGGGCGGCATCGCCTATCTCGCGGATTTCTCCATCGGCGCCAACATCGGCATCGCGAACGGCACCGGAAATGCGTTGCTGGGCATCGGCATCTTCGCGATCATCATCATGATCACCGGATTTCCGCTGGCCTACTATGCCGCTCGCTACAACATCGATCTGGATCTGATCACCCGCGGAAGTGGATTCGGTTACTACGGTTCGGTGATCACCAACCTGGTGTTCGCCTCGTTCACCTTCATCTTCTTCGCCACCGAGGGTTCGATCATGGCGCAGGGCCTCAATCTGGGCCTGCACATCCCGCTGTGGCTGGGTTATCTGCTCTCCACGGTGCTGATCTTCCCGCTGGTCGTCTACGGCATGAATACGCTGGCGAAACTGCAGGTCTGGACGACGCCGCTGTGGCTGCTGCTGATGGTGTTACCGTTCGCGTTCCTGCTGATCCGCCACCCCGAATCGATCGACTCGTTCTTCGCCTACGGCGGTAAGGACGGTGCGGGCGTGAGCCTTTCCGGTGCGCTGCTGGCCGCCGGTGTCTGTCTGTCACTGATCGCCCAGATCGCCGAGCAGATCGACTATCTGCGGTTCATGCCGCCGAAAACCCCGGAGAACGCCCGCAAGTGGTGGGGCTGGATGCTGCTGGCCGGGCCGGGCTGGGTGATCTTCGGCGCCGTCAAACAGGTCGTCGGCCTGTTCCTCGCGGTCTATCTCATCGCGAATCTGCCGGGAGCACAGGACATCGCGAATCAGCCGGTGCATCAGTTCCTGGAGATCTACCGCGATATGGTTCCGTCCTGGCTGGCGATGACGCTCGCGGTGGTGCTGGTGGTCATCTCACAGATCAAAATCAATGTGACCAACGCCTATTCGGGTTCGCTGGCGTGGACCAACTCGTTCACCCGCGTCACCAAGACCTATCCGGGCCGGCTGGTATTCCTCGGGGTGAATCTGGCGATCGCGCTGATCCTGATGGAAGCCAATATGTTCGACTTCCTCAACGACATCCTCGGCTTCTACGCCAACTGCGGTATCGCCTGGATCGTCACCGTCGCAACGGATATCGCGGTCAACAAGTATCTGCTGAAGCTCTCGCCCAAACAGCCCGAATTCCGGCGCGGCATGCTCTACAACTTCAATCCCGTCGGCCTGGTCGGTTTCGGATTGTCGGCGGTGCTGTCGATCATGACCTTCTTCGGCGTCTTCGGTGCCGCGTTGAAACCGTATTCGCCGATCGTCGCCGTCGTGATCGCCTTCGTCGCGACCCCGCTCACCGCGGTTCTCACCCGGGGTAAGTACTACCTGCGCCGCGGCGACGACGGAATCGAACTGGACATGTTCGACGAACACGGCAACCCCTCCGGCGAGACCCTCACCTGCCACGTCACCGGAATGGACTTCGAACGGCCCGACATGATCGCCTCCGCGGTCCCCGGGCCGGAGGGCGAAATCCAATACATCAGCTCACTGGCCCTGTCGACGGACAAATCAGGCGCGCACGTGCTGCCGCCGAGCTAACCGGATGCCGACGTAGTAAACGTATCGTGCAAACCTCGGCGGTTTTTGCGGTTTTCTCGCATTGACGTCGAGGTTTGCACGAAAAGTTCAGGTCCCACTCCAACCACGCTTCCAGCAAAGGTGCTGTTCAGGACTCCGCGGGCTCCGGAATCGAATCGTGCGGCAGCGGAAAGTTCATATACGCGCGCGAGGGCGTGGGCCCCCGCTGGCCCTGATATTTCGAGCCGGCCGCCGCACTACCGTACGGGTGTTCCGACGGACTGCTCAGGCGGAACAGGCACAGCTGGCCGATCTTCATACCCGGCCACAGCGTGATCGGCAGATTCGCCACATTCGACAACTCCAGCGTGATGTGACCGCTGAAACCCGGGTCGATGAATCCCGCCGTGGAATGGGTGAGCAGGCCGAGCCGCCCGAGGCTCGACTTACCCTCCAGGCGTCCGGCCAGATCATCGGGCAGGGTGCAGACCTCGAGCGTCGAACCCAGGACGAATTCGCCCGGATGCAGGACGAACGGCTCACCCTGGTCGGGTTCGACCAAGGTGGTCAGTTCGTCCTGGCGTTGCGCGGGATCGATATGGGTGTAGCGAGTGTTGTTGAACACCCGGAACATTCGATCCAGCCGCACATCGATACTCGACGGCTGAACCAATTTCTCGTCGAACGGTTCCAGCCCGAGCCGCCCGGCGGCCAGCTCGGCACGAATGTCGCGATCGGAAAGCAGCACGGCGGTCAGCCTAGTAACCCGTGTTCGCGGGCTCGCAGCCGCACAGCGAGCCGGCGCGAA
This sequence comes from Nocardia aobensis NBRC 100429, assembly GCF_000308375.1. GTDB lineage: Bacteria > Actinomycetota > Actinomycetes > Mycobacteriales > Mycobacteriaceae > Nocardia > Nocardia aobensis. Next base: position 16,274 of record NZ_BAFQ01000203.1, read on the forward strand.
ATCCGTCCCATCCGCGGTGGCGGGCAGCGCGAATTCCGTCCCGTCACCAACGAGCTGTGCGACCGCGGGGTCGTCCGGAGGAAAGCGATGAACCGATGAAAAGTATGCAGCGCGCTGTCGTCACCGCGGCGCTCGTGTCGGCCGCCCTGCTGGGAGTGTCGGCCTGTTCTTCCGACGACAACTCCGGTTCGGGATCGCCGTCGTCCATGACGAGCGGTATCGCGATGACCAGCACCGTGATGTCGCCGACCGGTTCGGCCGCCGATGCCATGGCCGGCCTGGTCGGTCCCGGCTGCAAGGCCTATGCCGAGCAGGTGCCCTCGGGCTCGGGCTCGGTCGAGGGGATGGCACAGGATCCGGTGGCAACCGCCGCCTCGCACAATCCGATGCTGACCACACTCACCGCAGCCGTGTCCGGGAAGCTGAACCCGCAGGTCAACCTGGTCGATACGTTGAACGGCGGCCAGTTCACCGTCTTCGCGCCCACCGATGACGCGTTCGCGAAACTGCCGCCGGCCACGATCGACAGCCTGAAGACCGATAGCGCCACGCTCACCGAGATCCTCACCTACCACGTGGTGCCGGGGCAGATCGCACCCGACGCCATCGCCGGTGAGCACAAGACGGTCGAGGGCGGCACGGTGAAGGTGACGCGCTCCGGCGACATGATCAAGGTCGGCGACGCGTCGGTGGTCTGTGGTGGCGTGAAAACCGCGAACGCGACGGTGTACCTGATCGACACCGTGCTGATGCCGCCGGCCTGATCACTTTCGAGCCGGCGTCGGCGCAGGTCGCGGGGTTGTGAGAACTTTTCCGCCGGTCGCGCCCATCCGGCACGCCGGGCATGTCGAAACTCTTCCTATGCATGCAGGAACGCACTCATGACCGGCGATCCGGAGTTCACCTCGATCCGCCTGGCCGACACCGACGAGGCCCCGTCGTGTCCGCCGGGCGGCGGCGAGCGAGCGGAGGCGCAGCGTGAGCTCGCGACTCTGCTCGCGGCCGCCGCCACCGGCAACCGGGACGCGTTCACGCGGTTCTACCGCGCGACCAGCGCGCGGGTGTTCGGGCTGGCATTGCGCATCCTGCGCAACCACAGCGCCGCCGAGGAGGTCACCCAGGAGGTCTACCTGCAGGCGTGGACGGCCGCCGAACGCTACGACGCCGCACTGGCCAGCCCCATCGGCTGGTTGATGATGCTCACGCACCGGCGCGCCGTGGACCGGGTGCGCACCGAGCAATCGGCGACGGTTCGTGATCGTGTCTTCGGCCACGCCCATCTGGGACGCGAGCACGACGTCGTCGCGGAGACCGTCGGTCAGCGACTGGAGGAGCAGGCGGTGCTGCTCTGCCTGGACACCCTCACGGCCACCCAGCGAGAAGCGGTCGCCCTGGCCTACTACAGCGGGCGCACGTATCGAGAGGTCGCCGAACATCTCGACGCGCCACTCCCCACCGTCAAGAGCCGTATCCGGGATGCGCTGAAGCGGCTCCAGAACTGCCTTTCAGGGGTTGCCTCCCATGCCTGACACATCCGAACACGAACTGCTCGACCTGGCCTATCCGTACGCCCTGGACGCCGTCGGCGATTCCGAGCGCGACGAGATCGAACAGCGCGTCGCCACCGCCGGTCCCGAGACGAGCCGGGCCTTCACGGTGGTGGTTCGCGGCGTCCGCGAGACGATGGGCGCGTTGTCGGTCCTCGATGCGAAAGAGCCTGCGCCGGAACTGGAAGCGCGCATACTCGCCGCACTCGACCGGGCGCGGCCCGCCGATCCGTCCGCCGCGGCTCCGCTCACCCGGCCGTCCAGGAGGCCTCGGCTACGGTGGCTGGCCGCGGCGGCCGCGGTAGTGGTGGCGGCGGGAGTCGGCGGCGGGATCGTCGCCCAGCAACACGCCGGACGGACCGCGAATCCGCCGATGGCGGAACAGATCATGCGACAGCCGGATGCGCACACCGCGAGCGCGCCGCTGAGCACCGGCGGCATGCTGACGGTGCACGCGTCCACCGGAATGGGCGCGGCCACAGTCGCTTTCGACAGCGTGCCGCCCGCGCCGCAGGGCCATGTGTACCAGCTGTGGGTGGTACCGCCCACCGGCGCGCCGCGCTCGGCCGGAGTGATGGACTCGATGCCGAGTTCGTCCGCGCCGATGGTCGCGACCTACTCCGGCGGCGACGCGCTGGCCGTCACCGTGGAACCCGCGGGTGGCTCCCCGGCTCCGACGACGACTCCGATCGGCACCATGCCGATGAGCTGACGAACGGTGCCGTCCGCGCGGTCCGGCGTCACGAATTCCTCACCCCACCTGGGAATCGAGGAGATCATGATCGATACGGCTACGCGCGGGCCCACCGCGCACCGCGGCACGCTCGGATTCGCCGCCGCCGCGCTCGCCGGGGTTCTGGCCGGTGCGACGGTGCTGGGAATCGGCGAATTCGTGGGCGCGATCCTGGATCCACGCTCCTCGCCGTTCTTCGCCACCGGGGCGACGGTCGTCGATCACACGCCGCAGCACCTGCGCGAGGAGGCGATCCGGCGCTTCGGCAGTCACGACAAGGATGTGCTGTTCGCCGCCATGGGCGCGGCGATGGCGGCGCTTTCCGCACTGTGCGGTGTGCTCGAACGTCGCCGGCGCATCGGCAGCGCGGTATTCGCCGTGCTGGGTATCGCGATCGCCGTGGCGGCACTGCGTCGCCCGGATGCGCAGTGGTGGTTCGCGGTTCCGACCGAGGCCGGTGTGGTGGCGGGGCTGATCACGTTGCGGCTACTGCTCCCACACGGACGGCGCCGCGGCGAGGTCCGGGACCGCAGTCGGGGCGGTGTGCCGAATCGTGTCCGGCTATCGGACCACGGTGACGCCGAGGACCAGCGTGAGGCGCCGGAGCGGCGTGGGGTCGGTGCGCGCGCGGAATCACTTGGCAGCGCACGGATTTCGGTAGACGCCGATCCTTCCGATGCGATTCGAGTGGAGCGCCGGCGTTTCCTGGCGATGGCGGCAGGGGTCGGCGCGATCGCGGTCGGCGCCGCGGCGGCCGGACGATTCGTCGCACAGCGGCTGCGGGACGTGGCCGCGGACCGAGCGAGATTCGTTGTGCCGAAGCCTGTTTCGGAGGCCGCACCGATCAGCCCGGTGATGTCGCCCCTGTTCCCGGGGCTGACCCCGTTCGTTACACCCGGCAGCGACTTCTATCGGGTCGATACGGCGCTACAGGTGCCGGCGTTCAGCAGTGCCGAGTGGCGTCTGCGCATCCACGGAATGGTCGACCGCACAGTCGAATTCACGATGGACGACTTGCGTCGGCGGCCCATGATCGCGCGCATGATCACCCTCACCTGCGTATCCAACGAAGTGGGGGGCACTCTCGCGGGCAATGCGGTGTGGACCGGATACCGGCTGGCCGATCTGCTCCACGAGGCGGGCGTGCACCCCGACGCCGATATGGTGTTGTCCCGCAGCGCCGACGGATTCACCGCCGGGACGCCGATCCAGGCGATGACCGACGGGCGCGACGCCCTGCTCGCCGTCGGCATGAACGGCGCGCCGCTGCCCCTCGAACACGGCTACCCCGCGCGGCTCGTGGTGCCCGGCCTCTACGGTTACGTCTCCGCCACCAAATGGGTGGTCGACCTCGAGGTGACCCGATTCGATCGCGCACAGGCGTATTGGACGGCGAGGGGGTGGGCCGGACAGGCGCAACTCCCCCGACACCTGGCGGCAATGGACCTACCGGTGGCAGGCCACCCCGGGCGCCCACACCCTGCGCGTCCGCGCCACCGACACCAGCGGAACCACCCAGCCCGCTCAGCGCCGTCCACCGATGCCGGACGGCGCGACAGGGTGGCATTCCCGCACGGTCAGCGTGCGTTGAGCGGGCGCGCCGATTCGCGGTCGTCCTCGCGCGACGCCCCCACATACGCCCGCCACAGCGCCGCGTAGGTCCCGTCCGCCCGCAGCAGCTCCGCGTGCGGGCCGACCTCCGCCAACCGGCCGCCCACCATCACCGCGACGATGTCGGAGTCCGCCGCGGTCGCCAGCCGATGCGCCACCACGATCGTGGTGCGGCCCGCGGTGAGCACGTCGATGGCCGCGCGCACCCGGGCCTCGGTGGCGAGGTCGAGGGATGCGGTGGCCTCGTCGAGGATGAGGATGTCGGGTTCGACGAGTTGAGCTCGGGCGAGGGCGAGCAGTTGGCGCTGCCCGGAGGACAACAGCCTGCCCTGCGGTCCGATCGGGTGGTGGTAGCCGTGGTCGAGTCCGGCGATCATCTCGTGGGCGCCGACCGCCCGGGCCGCCCATTCGATCTCGGCCGGATCGGCGTCCGGTTTCCCGTAGGCGATGGCGTCGCGCACGGTATCGCCGAACAGGTACGGCTCCTGCGGCACCACGCCGAGCCGTTTGCGGTAGTCCTCGAGCCGGAACTCGCGAATATCGGTGCCGTCCACCAGAATTCGCCCGTCGCTCGGGTCGTAGTAGCGGGCCAGGAGTTTGACCAGCGTGGACTTTCCGGCCCCGGTCTCGCCCACCAGCGCGACCCGCTGCCCGGGTTCGATACGCAGCGTCACGTCGTGCAGGACGGCGGCGTCCTCGGGCCGGTACCGGAAGCCCACATCCCGGACCTCGATCGCACCGTCGACGCGGTGCACCGCCTGCGGCCGCGCCGCCTGCGGGGTGGCGACCTCGACCGCGAACAACCGGCCGAGCCGATCGACACCCACCACCGCCTGCTGATAACTGTCGAACACCTGCGACAGCTGCTGAATCGGGGCGAACAGCAGATCGATGTAGAGCAGGAACGCGATGAGCGTCCCGGCGCTCAGCTCCGCACCGCGCACCTGATGCACACCCACGGTGAGGACGGCGGCCGTCGCCACCACCGACAGGAATTCGATGAACGGGAAGAACACCGCCATCAGGGTCTGGCTGCGCAGCCGGGCGTCGCGGTACTCCCACGACAGCCGGTCGAATCTGGCCTGGTTCCGCGCCTCGCGGCGATAGGCCTGCGTGACCTTGATGTTGTCGACATTCTCCTGCAGATAGGCGTTGACCGCGCTGACCTTGTCCCGCGCCGTGTTGTAGGCGGGCACCGACAGCCGTCGGAACCACACCGTGGACGCGATGAGGATCGGCATCAGCGCCAGCACCACCACGGCCAGCCGGGCGTCGATCACCAGCAGTGCGATCACCACGCCGCCGATGGTCAGCGAGGAGGTCAGCGCCGTCGACAGTCCGGTCTGCAGGAAGGTGGACAGACCGTCGACATCGGTGGTCATGCGGGTCATGATCCGGCCGCCGAGTTCGCGTTCGTAGTACTGCAGGCCGAGCCGTTGCAGCTGGGCGAACGTCTTCACCCGAAGGCCGAACAGCAGCCGTTCCCCGGCTCGCCCGGTCACCCGCACCTGCGCGACGCTGATCGCCCAGTCGACGAGTACCACCGCGGCCGCGAGCGCCGCCGCGCCGAGCAGGACATCCCGCGCGCCGACCAGGACTCCCCGGTCGATGCCGTAGCGCACCAGGACCGGGATCAGAATCTGCGCGATCGCGTCCAGTGCGACCAGGCCCAGGCCGGCCAGCAGCGGACCGGCGAACGGCCGCAGCAACCGGCGCAATCCGAACTCGGGATCGGCTGTGCGGGTGAATGTTTCGGGCACCTTCGGCTCACCGGTCACCGGTGGCAGCGCGTCGATGAGGGCCTGCACGTCACCGCTGGGCGGTGCGGAGGTCATCATGCCGCCGCCGCGCCCGAAACCGCCCGCCCCGGCCGCATGGTGGGAGAACGCCCGCGCCATCTGCTCCAGGGTGCGGCTCTCGTCGCCGTACTCGGCGGGTTCGGCCCACAGGATCTCGGTCGGCACACCGTCGGTCGTACCGCGCAGTGCCGCACCGATTTCCGCGACATCGGGTGGCGTGAACAGCGTCGCGAACAGGGCTCCGGATTCCTGGAGCTCGGCCAGGGTGCCCGATTCCGCGACCCGGCCGCCGTCCAGGATCACCACCCGGTCCGCCAGGGCAAGCGTTGAAACACGGTGCGCTACGACAACTGTCGTGCGCCGCTGCACCTCGGCGGCGATGCGTTCGAAGATGGTCTGCTCCACCTTCGCATCGATAGCCGACGTCGCATCGTCGAGCACCAGTACGGGGGCGTCGGTGATCAGCGCTCGCGCCAGCGCGAGCCGTTGTCGTTGGCCGCCGGAAAGGCGTTGTCCTCGTTCGCCGATCGACGTATCGAGCTGTTCGGGCAGCCGCCGGACGAAGTCGTCGGCCGCGGCCAGATACAGAGCGTGCCAGACCTGATCGTCGGTGGCCTCCGGACGGCCGTAGGCCACATTCGCCCGGATGGTGTCGGCCATCAGATGCGTGTCCTCGAAGACGATGGCCACCCGGCCGCGGAGATCCGGCACCTCGCGCACATCCACGCCGTCGATCCGCACCACCCCGGCATCCGGATCGATCAGTCGCGGCAGCAGTGCGGTCAGTGTCGATTTCCCGGATCCGGCGCCGCCCGCCAACGCCACCGTCGACCCGGCGGGGATGGTCAGGTCCAGGTGGTCGAGTACCGCGGTGTCGCCGATCCGCACGCTCACGCCGGACAGGTCGATCCGCGGCGGCGCGACGGCCGCGGCGAGCGGGTGAACCGCGGCCGCCTCCCGCCCCGGGCCCGCATCGATGACCTCGCGCACCCGATCCAGCGACGCCTTGCCCTGCTGGCTCACCGTGAGCAGTGTCGAGAACTGCCGTACCGGACTGACGAACGACCCGAGATACGTCATGAACGCCAGGAACGTGCCCAGGCTGATGCTCTGGTGGAGGGCCAGCAGACCGCCCACCACCAGGATGAACACCTGGCCCAGGGCCGGCAGGGCCGCCATCGCGGGAGTGAACCGGCTGGTGATCCGCACCACGCGCAGCCGTGACCGGAACAGGTCACGGGCGCGCTGCTCCAGTTCACCGGTCTCCCGGCGCTCCTGCCCGAACCCCTTGACGACGCGGACACCGGCGACCGCGGACTCCACCCGCATCGCCACCTCCGCCGCCTGGGCCTGTGCATCCCAGTTGGCGGGGAACAGTTCTCGCTGCGAGCGCCGGGTGACGAACCACAGTGCCGGCAGCAGCACCAGCGCGATGCCCGCCAGCGGCAACGACATCGTCGCCATCAGCACCAGCGCCGCCACCAGCAGCGCCGCATTGCCGGTGACGATCGGAATCAGTTGCAGGAACATCTGAATCAGCGTGATGTCGCTGATCGCGCGGCTCACCACCTGTCCGGTGGACACCGCCATCTGCTCGCGGCCGGGCATCCGCACCAGCGCGGCGAACAGATCCGACCGCAGATCGAACTGGACGCCCAGCGACAGCGTGGACGAGCACACCCTGCGCAGCATCGACAGCCCGAACCGGAGCACACCGATGACGATCAGGACGGTGACGGCGGCGGCCGGCGGTACCCGGGAATCACCCAGCGTATCGACGACATGGCGCACCACCAGGGGTAGTGCCGCGGTCAGCGCGGCACTACCGAGGGCGCCTGCGGCCGCACCCGCGACGGCACGCGGATGCGACAGACATCGATGCAGCAGATATCGCACCCAGCCCTGATCGGCAGCCGAATCCGTCCGGCTCACTGAGCGATCGCCGCATCGGCGGCCGCGCTGAACCGGTTCTCCGGACGCGCCAATCCGTAGTGCCCGCGCAAGGTGGTCGCCTCGTATTCGGTCCGGAACAGGCCGCGCTCCTGCAGGATCGGCACCACCTCGTCCACGAACCTCTCCAGCCCGGAGGGCAGGGCGGCCGGCATCACGTTGAATCCGTCGGCGGCGCCGTCGGTGAACCATTCCTGGATGGTGTCGGCGACCTGTTCCGCGGTGCCCGCGAAGGTCCGGTGCCCGCGACCACCGCCGAGGCGCGCGATCAGCTGGCGCACCGTGAGTCGTTCGCGGCGAGCGAGGTTGACGATCAGCGTGAACCGGCTCTTCGCCCCCTGGATCTCGTCCTCGGTCGGCAGATCCGCGGGCAGTTCGCTGTCCAGATCCAGCGCGTCCACCGGCAGCTTGAACCGCTCCGCGAGGGTGCGGCGCTGATATTCCGGCTGGATGAGGCGGGTCAGCTCGTCGTCGAGTTCCCGTGCGTGCGCTTCGGTGTCGCCGATCACCGGGACGATGCCCGGCAGGATCTTGACGGTGCCGGGGTCACGTCCGAGCCGACGCGCCCGCTCCTTCAGATCGGCGTAGAACTGCTTGCCGTCCTCGAGGGTCTGCTGCGCGGTGAAGACCGCCTCGGCGTAGCGGGCGGCGAACCCCTTACCGTCCTCCGACGAACCAGCCTGCACCAGAACGGGATACCCCTGCGGCGACCGCGGCACATTGAGCGGTCCCGCCACCCGGAAGAACTCGCCGATATGGTTGATCTCGCGCACCTTGTCCGGGTCGGAGTGGATGCCGAGTTCCTTGTCGCCGATGAAGGCGTCGTCGTCCCAGCTGTCCCAGAGTTTGGTCGCCACGTCGACGAATTCGGCGGCCTTCTCGTAGCGCAGCCGATGATCGGGAACGTCGTCGAGGCCGAAGTTGCGGGCCGCGTCGGCACCGGCGGTGGTGACGATATTCCAGCCCACCCGGCCGCCGGACACCCAGTCCACCGAGGCGAAGCGCCGCGCCAGGTTGTAGGGGTCGTTGTAGCTGGTCGACGCCGTGGCGATGAGGCCGATGCGGCGGGTGCGCAAAGCGATCGCGGTCAGCAGAATCGTCGGCTCCAGCTTGCCGACCGGCCGGCGGCCGGGATCACCCTGCAACACCGGCGAATCCGCGAAGAAGATCGAGTCGAACAGGCCCCGCTCGGCCGTTTCCGCCAGATGGATGTAGTGCTCGATATCCAAGTGCGCCAACGGGTCCGATTCCGGCAGCCGCCACGACGCCTCGTGGTGGCCGGTCGACATCAGGAATGCGTTCAGATGCAGAGTTCTGCTCATCGGTGGTCGAAAGTCTTTCCGGTAGTGGATGATCGGCGCTCAGGCCGCGATCGGATCGGCGCCCAGCGCGCTCAGCAGCGAGCGTCGGATCCGCTGGAACTGCGGTTGCGCCGGATCGCGCGGGCCGTCGATATCGATATCGATATCGACGTCGATGCGCCCGCGGTCCAGAATCAGCACCCGCTGTGCGAGGGTGATGGCCTCGTCGACGTCGTGAGTCACCAGCAGCACGGTCGGGCGATGAGCCGCGACGAGGCGGCGCAGCAGGGCGTGCATGCGGATGCGGGTCAGCGCGTCCAGGGCGCCGAAGGGTTCGTCGGCCAGCAACAGTTCCGGCTCGCCCACCAGGGCGCGAGCCAGCGCGGCACGCTGCTGCTCGCCGCCGGAAAGCTCTCCCGGCCACGCTTTTTCGCGTCCGGCGAGACCGACCTCGCCGAGCAGCGTGGAGGCCGCGGCCCGGCGGGAACGGGGCTGACCGTAGAGGACGTTGGGCAGCACCCGCTTCCACGGCAGCAGCCGGGAGTCCTGGAACACCATGGACGTCCGGTCCGGCACCCGTAACAGGCCGTCGCCCGCCACACCGTGATCGATACCGGCCAGTGCCCGCAGCAGCGTGGACTTGCCGGATCCGCTCTTGCCCAGCAGCGCCACGAACTGGCCCTCGGGGATGGTCAGATCGACGTTGTCGAGTACGGCTCGGCCGCCGAATCTGCGGGTCAGCCCGTCCAGTTGCACACCCGCACCGGGGTCGGGGGTCAGTCCGCCAGTGTTTGCCGCCACGACAGCACCTTTCGCTCCAGGATCCGGATTCCGGAATCGCATGCCAGGCCGAAAATTCCGTAGACGGCGAGCGCGACGAGGATGACGTCGGCCTGGCCGTAGTTCTGGGCGTCCTGCATCATCTTTCCCAGACCGTCGGTCGCGTTGACCGACTCGACCACCACCAGCACCAGCCACGACGTATTCACCGCGAGCCGCAATCCGAGGAAGAAGCCCGGCAGCGATCCGGGAATCACCACCTGCCGGATGAAGTCGAAGCGGGAAACGCCCTGGATCTCCGACAGTTCGACGAGCCGCCGGTCGATACCGGTCAGTGCGGAATGCGCGGGCACGTAGAGGGTCACCGCGGCGGCGAGCATGATCAGCACGATCTTGAAGCCGTTGCCGATACCGAGCCAGAGAATCATCAGCGGAACCAGGCCCAGCGTGGGAATCGAGCGTTTGAGCTGAACCACGCCGTCCACCAACGAATCTCCGACCCGGGACAGGCCGGCGATCAGCGCGAGGGTGGTGCCGATCAGAATGCCCAGGAACACCCCGGTGGCCACGCGCTGCATGGACACCGCGATGTTGGTGAGCAGTTGACCGTCGGTGAGCAAGTCCCACCCGGTCGTCACCACCGTCCACGGGGCGGACAATTTGCGCGGATCGAGCAGGCCGAGATAGGCCCCCGCCGACCAGGCGGCGAGCAGCAGAACCACACCGAGTAACCGCGCGAACGGGATCTGCCGGCGCAGGCCGAGGCGGCGGCGCGCGGGCCGGGCGGTGAAGCCCGCGGCGACGGCGGGACGCGCGCCGAGAGCGGGAAGATGTGCGGAGACGACGGTCATCGGGTCACCCCTGTGCCTTGGTGCGATATTGCGGAGCCACCGCGTCGGCGGCGATCTTCTCGAATCGCCGATCGAACAACTGATGGGCGTCGAAGGATTTCCCGAAGGCACCCGAGGAGGTGATCAAGTCGATCGTCTGCTGTTCCCAGTCGATCGACTTGTCCCAGTTATCCGGGAAGTACGGCCGTTCGGTCGTGGCCATGATGCGGCGGCCGTCGGCCTCGCTCACGCCCTGATTCTTGACGTAGTAGTCGGCGATCCACCGGTCCTGGTTCTCCCATTCCCAGACCTTCGCCCGCGCCCAGAATTTGACGAATTCCGTGACGGCCGCCAGCTTTCCGTCGTCGGCCAGCACCGAGGTCGGCGCCCACAGAATGCTCAAGGCGTCGACCGCGTCGGATTGCACGGTGCCGGCGCCCTCGGATCGATACTGAGCGAGGTATTTCGTCAGCGACGGCTCGGCCAGCGGCGCCACATCGACCTGTTTGCCCTGCAGCGCGGTGAGGAATTGCGGGCTGTTGAGCTGAACGAGGGTGACGTCGGAGGTTGTGAGCCCGGCCTGCTGCAAGGTCCGCAGCACCACACCACCCTGCGCTTGCCCGGGCGAGAAGGCGATCTTCTTACCGCGCAGGTCCTGCAGGCTGTGGATACCGCTGCCCGGGGCGGTGGCCAGGCCGTAGTTCGGGGTGCTGCGCCACAGCACGGCGACGATGCGGGTGTCGAGGCCCTGTGCGTGGGCTTGGATGGACGGGATTCCGGCGTTACTGGCCAACTCCACCGCGCCGCCCTTGAAGGCCTGGATCACATCCGGGCCGGCGGAGACATTCGGCCAGTCGGGCACGGTGAAGGGCAACTTGTCGATCTGGCCGCTACTGGTCAGGGCGACCTTCATATCGGTCGCCGAGATCTTCAGCGAGGTGCCCGGCGGCACGCTGGTCGGTAGCGGTTTGCTGAAGTCGGCGGACCCTCCGGAGGCCGCACAGGCCGACGAGGCACAGGCGGCGACCAGCACCACGAACGACGCCGCGCCGACCCTGCGGGTGAGGCGCATCCTACGCGTAGACGGTCGCGCTTCGATGAGCTTTCTCATCTATCGATCGTCGCGAATTATGTTGCGGCCCACAATATTCGGTCTACTTAAAATTAACGAGACTCGAACTGCGGTGATTCGAACCGCGGCGCGGGCTCCTCCTTCCGGTGGGCGCCGAAGCCCTCCGCCGCGACGGCGAGCGGGTCGGCGTAGAGGCGATGCAGCAACACCGCCGCGGCGGCGGTCTCCAGCGAGCGGTCGGGAAACGAGGTGCCGATGATGCGGTGCCGCGCGGAACGCACCTGCGCTCGCGCGGCGATCGCGTCGAAATAGGTGGCGCGCACCGCCGGCAGGCCGGTGAAGGCCCGGTCGGTGATGATCAGCGTCTCCGGATTCAGCACATCGAGCAGCGCGGCGGCCACGGCGGCGAGTCCGCGCGCCCGATCCTCGAACAGGGCATGGGCCCGCGGATCGGTTTCGGCGGCGGCGATGAGCGCCGGAATCGTGGGCTCCGCGACAATCCCCGAACCGGCCGCGCGCCTTTCGAGCGAGCGGTCGGAATAGGTGTCGAGCGGGCCCGGGCCACCCGGACCGAGGTCGGACGCAACGAGCGTGGCCAGCGAGCCGGCCGAGGAACCGGGGCCGTAGTGGACGCGCCCGTCGACGGCGAAGGCCGCATCGATCACATTGCCGACGAACAGCACGGCGGCCGAGGCGTCGAAATCCAATGCGCCGAACAGTTGTTCCGCGTGCACCATCGCGCGGGCGTGGCTGTCGAGTTCCACCGGCAGGCCGGTGAGCTGCACCAGCACGTCCCGGACGAGCGTGTCCTCGAGGCGCAGCAGCGGGTGCGAGAGCACCACGCCGGCTTCCGGATCGACCCAGCCGCCGGTGGCGACCCCGACCCCGGACAAGCGGGTGTCGTCCGGAAGGTCGCGGCGCAGCGCGGCGAGTGCGGCGGCCGCGTCGGCGACCAGATCCGCTCCCTCGAGCGTGCGGTGCGGAATCAGCGCACTCGAGACGAGCGTACCGGCGATGTCGACCACCGCCACCCGGGTCTGGGTAGCCGCGAAATGGATGGCCGCCACCGCATTCCGGCGATCGAGCTCCAGCGGCGAATGCGGCCGGCCCACCCGCTGCGAGCGGTCCACCGGAGGCGATTCGCGGAGCAGACCGGCCTCGAGCAGCGCGCGGGTCTGACTCGTCACCGTCGCCGGGGACAGTCCCGCGTGGGCGGCGACCACCGAACGCGATGCGCCACCCAATGCCAAGATCGCGCGAAGTACCGCGCCCGCGGCCGTCGGCCACCCTCTCGCCGGTCTCATAGGCCTCGGTCCCGTCTGGTCCCCATACGTCTCCGGCCGACCCTACGAGACCGGGCGAGGTTCGGCACCGTTCCGCATCAGCGTGATCCGAACTCGGGCAAATCGGCCGGTCGGCGCGGTGGGATGCCATTGTAGAACCGTCCGGAATTTCTTTGCCGAGAAAAATAAATAACGCGGATATTTGAAATCACGGCGACGGCAACAAGTGCGGCGGAAGAGGTTTCGAAATTATCATCGGAACCGTCGTGGGGATCGGAAATCATTGCACCCCACGGTATCTCCCGCACCAATGGCGATTCTCGGCCGGGTGCATTCGAATGCGATGGAGTGTAGTGAAATGACACTGGCTGTCGAAAAGAACGAAACGACCGAAGGTAATGACGGCGCCTTCACCGTGCATCGGGTGGCCGGGCATATCGGCGCGGAAATCGGTGGACTGGATCTGAGCAAGCCCCTCGACGACGAGACCGTCGCGCGGCTGCGCCGCAAGCTGCTGAAGTACAAGGTGCTGTTCTTCCGTAACCAGCACCTCGGCCACGCCCAGCAGATCGAGTTCGGCCGCCGCTTCGGCGAGCTCACCCACGCCCACCCGCACGAGGACGCGCCGCCCAGCGACGCCCCGCAGATCCTGACCATCGACCCCCAGGTCTACGAGCGGCGCTACGGCTCGGCGCGACCGGACTCCCAGGAGCGCCAGTACAGCTACTACAGCGGCTGGCACACCGATGTGACGGCCTCGGTGAACCCGCCGGCCATCTCCATCCTCCGCTCGGAGGTGGTTCCCGAATTCGGCGGCGACACCACCTGGACGAATCTCGTTGCGGCATACGAGGGTCTGTCCGAGCCGCTGCGTGCGCTCGCCGACGGGCTCACCGCGGTGCACCGGTTCTCGGCGGGCCGCAAGTTCGACGACAACGAGGCCTACGCCCGCCGGATCAACGACAATCTGCTGATCTCGGAACATCCGGTGGTACGGGTGCATCCCGAAACCGGTGAGCGGGCACTGTTCGTCAACCCCGGCTTCACCGATCACATCTCCGGGCTGTCTCCCGTCGAGAGCGCCAAGATCCTGGACCTGTTCTTCGGCCACCTCAGCAGCCCCCGGTACACGGTCCGGTTCCGCTGGGACGCCAACAGCGTCGCCGTCTGGGACAACCGCTCGACCGCCCACCTCGGCCCCCAGGACCTCGGCCACCTCGACGTGACCCGGACCCTGCACCGGGTGACCGTGGTCGGCGACCGTCCGGTGGGCCCGGACGGCTTCGTCTCGCAGATCATCGCGGGCGAGGAGTTCACCACCGAGGCCCACGTCAAGGTCTCCTGAGGAATCGGCGGCCCACCCTCCGGAGGGTGGGCCGCCGCACCCCCGCATCCCGGTGGATGTTTCGTGCGCCGTGGGCGGGTAGCCACCCCTTGACACCCGACCGACACCGACCGAGTCGGATTCCGTCGTACGAGGAGTGGTGACCGATGACATCAACCAACGTCCAGCCGATGAGCGCCTCGGGTCCCGACGCCGAACCGTTCGAGACGGTCGACGCCTATACCGGCGAAACCCTTGCCGAACTGCCCTATCTGGCGACCGAGCAACTCGATGCCCTGCTCGAACGCGCGGACGACGCGTATCGGTCGTGGCGCGCGACACCGATCGAGCAGCGCGCGCGGGTGGTGTCCGCCGCGGCGGATCTGATGCGCGAACGCAAGGACGACCTCGCCCGGCTGATCACCCGCGAAATGGGCAAACGCATTTCCGAAAGCGAATTCGAAGTCGACCTCGCGGCGAGCATTCTGCAGTACTACGGCGAGAACGGACCGCGCATCCTGGAGCCCACCGCATTGCCGGTCGAGGAGGGCGAAGCCCAGATCGTCAACGCGCCGCTGGGAGTGCTGCTCGGCATCGAGCCGTGGAACTTCCCGCTCTATCAGGTGGTGCGGTTCGCGGCACCGAATCTGGTGCTGGGCAACACGATTCTGCTCAAGCACGCCAAGATCTGCGCGCTCACCGCGCTCGAACTGCAGAAGATCTTCACCGACGCCGGCGCGCCCGAAGGTGTCTACACCAACGTCTTCCTGCGGATCTCGGACGTCGAGCACGTCGTCGCCCACCCCGCTGTCCGCGGCGTATCCCTCACCGGCAGCGACGCCGCCGGGGCGTCGGTGGCCGAGATCGCCGGGCGGCACGTGAAGAAATGCGTGCTCGAACTCGGCGGCAGCGACCCCTTCATCGTGCTCGACGCCGACGATCTGGACGCCACGATCGATGCGGCGACCACCGGGCGGCTGGGGAATACGGGTCAAAGTTGTGTTGCGGCAAAGCGTTTCATCGTCCCGGACGAGCTGTACGACAGCTTCGTGGCCGGTCTGGCCGAGCGGTTCGGCGCCCTGCGACCGGGCGACCCGTCGGATCCGGAGACCACACTCGGACCGCTCTCCTCCCCGAAGGCGGCCGAGGACCTGCTGGAACAGGTTCAGGATGCCCGCGAGAAGGGCGCCACGGTGGTCACCGGTGGCGGCCGCCCCGACGTACCGGAGCCGGGACGCAGGGACGGGTTCGTCGACGCGACGGTGCTGACCGATGTCACCCCCGATATGCGGGCCTATTCCGAGGAGCTGTTCGGGCCGGTCGCGGTGGTGTACCGCGTCGGTGACGAACGCGAGGCGATCGAGCTGGCGAACACCTCGAAGTTCGGGCTGGGCGCCACCGTGTACGGCAGTGACCCGGACCGCGCGCGAGCGGTGGCCGAGCAGATCGCCAGCGGCATGGTGTGGATCAATCATCCGACCTCCTCGCAGCCCGATCTGCCCTTCGGCGGGATCAAGCAGTCCGGTTTCGGTCGCGAACTGTCCGAACTCGGCATGTTCGAGTTCGCCAATCGCAAACTGATTCGTTCCCTGCCCCGCAAGACCGCATCCGCCGGTGTCGCGGGCTGACCGTTCGAAGGAGGAGATGCGCATGCGTGCAGCGGTGCTGCGGGAATTCGGTGGTCCGGAAGCACTCACGGTTCAGGACGTCGATACACCAGTTCCGGGACCGGGTGAGGTGCTGGTGCGAGTCCGGGCGTCGAGCGCGAACCCGGTGGACGGGATCATCCGCCGGGGACTGGCGAATCCGAACTTGCCGCTGCCCGCCGTGATCGGCAGCGATGTCGCCGGAGAGGTGGAACAGGTGGGCGACGGCGTCACCGACGTGGCGGTCGGCGACGCCGTGTACTACACCTCGGAACTGGCCTCGGGCGGCGGCGCCTATGCCCAGTACCACGTGGCGGCCGCCGCGATCGTGGCGCCCAAACCCACCACCCTGTCGTTCGCGGAGGCCGCCGCGATTCCGCTGGCCGGCGGAACCGCGTGGGAGGCGATCGTGCGCCGGCTCGCCGTGCGCCCGGGACAGACGGTGCTGGTACACGGCGGATCCGGCGGTGTCGGCACGTTCGCGGTGCAGTTCGCCCGCGCGGCCGGCGCCACCGTGCTGGCCACCGCGGGAGCCGATCATCAGGGGCTGCTGCGGGATCTCGGCGCGACCCCGATCGACTACAAGAGCGAGGACTTCGTCGAGGTCGCCCGTGCGCACACCGGCGGCGGCGGCGTCGACGCGGTACTCGATACCGTGGGCGGTGAGAATGTCGGCCGCAGTTGCGCCGCCACCCGCGACGGCGGGCGCATCGCCACCATTCTGGGGCCGGAAGGCCGGCTCGACGATCTCTACCAGCGCAACCAGACGCTCTACGGCATCTTCCTCAGCCGCGAACGCCGTCGGCTCACCGAGATGACTCCGCTGTTCGAGCGCGGCCTGGTCCACCCGCGCATCGCGAAGATCATGCCGCTCGACGACATCGTCGCGGTCCACGAACAGCTGGACGAGGGGCACAACGCCGGCAAGCTCGTCATCGACGTACCGTGACGCCCTCAGCGCACGGCCTCGGCCGGTGCCGACAGCCGTGCGTCCTCAGTTCTGACGCGGCAGCAGTTCGGTGACGAACCGGTCCACGAACTGCGCCGATATCGTGCCGTCGGCCGGCACCACCACGAATTTGCTCAGTCCGGCCGCGAGATACCCGTCCACGAGCCGGTGCAGGTCCGCCCAGCTCCCGGCGATCACATCGCCCGGATCGGCACCCGGTCGCTGCGCGCCGATCCGTGCCGCCAGTTCGGCCGGGATGCCGTTCTCGGCGAGCAGCAGCGTGATGCCGAAGTGGTCGGCTTCGATCTCCCGGCCCGCCGCGGCCGCCGCCGCAGTGATCGCCGTGACTCCGGCCGCCGCCTCGTCCGGGGTCACGAAGCTGCCCAGCCAGCCGTCGCCGTAGCGGCCGATGCGGCGGAAGGCGCCCGGCGACCGACCACCCAGCCAGATGTCGAGCGGGCGGGCCGGCCGCTTTCCGACTGTCGCCGCGCGAACGGTGAAGTAGTCACCGTCGAAGTCCACATCGTCGGCGCGCAACACCGCTCGCAGCAGGCGCAGCGATTCGTCGAAGACGGCGCCGCGCGGCCCCGGCACCGGGAACAGTTCCTTCTCCCCCGGCCCCGCAGGCTGTAATCCGAACACCGGCAGCACCCGCTTCGGAGCCAGGGCGGCCAGGGACGCCAACTGCTTGGCGACGAGCACGGGATGGCGCCCGGGCAGAATCGCGACCGAGGTACCGACCTTCAGACGGCTCGTGCGGGCCAGCGCGAACGCCATCCCCACCGTCGGATCGACGGCCGGGGCGAAGACCAGTTCGGAGAACCACAGCGAATCGACCCGCGCCGCCTCGAGCCGATCCACCAGGGCCGCCAGATCGTACGGATCGGCGGCCGAACCCGTACCCACGCCGAACCGGATCTTCACCTCGCCATTGCTCACAACCCTGCACAACAGCCGCTGCCGGACCGATATTTCGGCCGCCAGTTGTGAACGATCGACGCGGGCCGTTCGCGCCACCCAGCGGTAGCCGGTGCCGGACCGCCCCCAACCACCGTGCGGGACGGTCGGATTGAACATGCCGATGACCCATCGTTGATGTTCACCGACCTACGGAACGCGGAAATGACTGTGGCACTGCATGTTCTATATGACGCGGTCCGCCTGCTCGGGCGCCTCGTCGAGCAACTCGCGCAGATGCGTGCGCGACCAGGTGCACAGCTGGTGGACAGTGGCGAGCAGGTCGCGCCCGGCCGGGGTCAGGGAATAGTCGACGCGCGGATTCGGGGTGTGGTGGTCGTAGCGGGCGACGATGCCGTCGGCTTCGAGAGTGCGCAGCGTCTGGGTCAGCATCTTGTAGCTGATGCCCTCGACGGCGCGGTGCAGTTCGGCGAACCGGCGCTCGTGGTCACCGATCGCCTCCAGCACGGCCAGCGCCCACTTGGTGGACAGGGTCGCGAAGATTCGGCGCGCGACAGCCGCCGCCCGCTCCTGATCCGTCACCGCGTACCTCTCACCTGGAAGTGCGTACTTACCCAGCGTAGGGATCGACCGTAGCGTGCGAGGGATGCGGATTCTCGAGACCTACGCCCGCCTGTTCGTCGCGGATATGGATGCGGCCCTGCCGATCTACGAACGACTCGTCGGCGCGCCGGCCGATCTGCGCTTCCATTTCGAGGAAGCCGAAATCGCCGCTGTCGGTAGCTTTCTCGTCGTCGCGGGGCCGGACGCGGCGATCGACGGGTATCGCGGCACCGTCGGCCCGGTGATCGTGGACGATCTGGGCGCGCTCCCGGAGTTCCTCGCCGAGATCGGCGGCTCGATCCTCGGCGAGCCGGTCACCTCCGCCACCGGCGAGGTCGTCTACGCCCGCCACCCCGACGGGACAAGGGTCGAGTACGTGCAGTGGACGGACGAGGTGCGCATCCACGTCCTCGGAAGCTGAATCGCCGGGTGTCAGTTCTTGTCGTCGAGACTGTCCAGGGTCGTCAGGATCGCCTCGACCGGAATGCGGCCCGCCGCGACCGTTTCGGCGCCGTTGCGTCGCAGGGCCACCGACAGCGGTGCCGCCCAAGTGTTTTCGTAGATCAGCACGGCGGCCGAACGCCCGGGGTGCAACGCGGCGCCCGCCTCCCGCAGATCGCCGTCGTCGAGTACACCCGTCGTCTCCTCGGCGAACAAGGCCACGCTCGCTTCGCACTCGAGCCCGATATCGGCGATATCGATGCCGGTCAGCGACCCGTCGCCCTCCTTCCGGAGAAACGCCAGATTCAGCACCCGGATGATGCCCCGGCCGACCAGATCGCGCAGCACCGGCAATGCCGAACCGTCCGGCGGGCGGCCCGCGGGGAACTCGATGACGAGATAGTCGATCGGTCCCATCTCATCGATTCCGGCAGCACTGGTCATCCGAGCACCTCATCCGTGGCCGGATCACCGCGGTGATTCGGCGAGACAGCAGCTGATGTGACGCCGTCGGCGACGAGGACCTCGGCCACCGGCGTAACACCTAATGATTCGAAGCCACGCCGCTCGCGGATAAAGCGGGAATCGATTCTCTGGACGCGGGCCGTCGGACACGGTGTCTCATCCCCTGTCCGTCCCGCCACACGTTCATCCCGTGCCGCGGCCCGTCGATGAGTTCGAACGGCACTCCCGAGTTTCGCTCACGGTGAGTCTGGATGGTGGCAAACCGCGTGTGGCGGCGAAGAATTCGCGTGACCGCGGTGTGGAAGGGGTAGTGGTGACGACGTCCGTGCCTGTGCGACTGGAGCACGCGAAAGATATTCATCCGGGCGTCGATGTGCCGCTGCTCCGCGAGGCCGTGGTGGCCGAACGCACGCTGTGGACACCGGCCGAATTGCACGAGCTCACCGCGGTGGTGGCGAGCGAACTGGCGACACCGCTGCTGGATATCGTGCGGTTCGACACCACGCGGCGGTGGTGGACCCGGCTCGCCCTGACGATGGGCGTGGAACTGTGGCTGCTGTCGTGGGCGCCCGGACAAGGCACCGAACCGCACGACCACGGCGGTGCGTCGGGTTCGTTCACCGTCTCGATCGGCGAACTCGACGAGGACTATCGCTACCCCACCGGCCCCGTACGCTCGGCCGGTCGCCGCGCCGGCGACACGATCGCGTTCGGTCCCGAACGCGCGCACCAGCTGCACAACCGCAGCGCCCGGCCGGCCACCACGGTGCACGCCTACTCGCCACCACTGCGGCCGGTCCGCGAATACCGGTCGCTGCGGGATTTCACCGGTGTGTGACCATGCCCGGTACCCCCCATCGCACGATCGCCGAGGAGTGACGGTATGAGCGCCGAGGACCTGCTCGCCCGGGCACGCGCCGGACTGAACCGCGTCGAGCCCGTCACGGCCGCGCACCGGTTGGCCGAGGGCGCCCTCGTGGTCGATATCCGCCCGCACGCCGACCGCCTCGCCGAGGGCGAGATCCCCGGCGCGGTCGTCGTCGAGCGCATCGTGCTGGAATGGCGGCTCGACCCCGGCGGTGCGCATCGGCTCCCGGACCTGACGCCCGACACCGAGGTCATCATCGTCTGCAACGAGGGCTACGCATCCAGCCTGGCCGCCGCCGACGCACAGCGTCTCGGGCTGGCGCGCGCCACCGATCTGGTCGGCGGGTTCCGCGCCTGGAAGGCGGCCGGCCTGCCGGTAGCTCCCGGCGGCACCCCCGCCGTTCCGTAGTACCGCCGGCACCTCCCTCGCAGCACCGCGTCTACCTCCCGGTTCCCGGGATTCTTTCACCTGCAAACGATCTGGCTGAGAATGTAGACGGGCAAACGGAATTACGAGGAGTGCGATGACCAGGTGTGCGCATTATGTCGGAAGTGTTCCAGCCGAGTTGATGACCGGGGATGCTGCGGTGCTGCAGTGGTTCGCCGATCGCAGTGCGGGCCATCCCGTGACCGGATTGCCCTGTGATCTGGATCCGGACTGGATCCTCGACTACCTCCGCCGGCGCAGAGAGCACGAGGACGTCTTCGAGGTCGTCCGCACCGGCGATTACTCCGACTACAGCGATTTCCCGAGTTACGGCTTGCGCCCGGGGGCGAAGCTGGAACCACGGCACGTGGCGATGGACCGGCTCGACCGCATCGGCGCCGTGGTAGCCGCGTTCGACGAGGTGCGCGCCGGGCGGCCCGAACTGGACGGAACGAGATTGCAACTGAGCCAGCCCAATCCGCTGGATCTGGCGATGTTCGTCTTCGCCGGTGCGGCGGTGTCGAACGGTTTCCCGCTCGGTCCGGCACTGCGCCGCTCCGATCTCCTCGCGGCCGCGCTGCGGCATCTGCCGGTGTTCACCGAGGCCGCACTGCACGAGATCGCGGAGGTGAACGCGCGCTACGGCGATCGCGTGGTCTGGCAGGTCGAATCACCGTTCGCGCTGCTGGGCATGGTCAAGGCCGACCAACTGGGCGCGAAATGGGCGGCGGGGCCGCTGCTGGCTCGCCAGCTGGCCGGGGTACTCACCGGCATACACGAGATCGGGGCACAGGCGGTGGTCCACCTGTGCTACGGCGATTACCAGCACAAGGCGCTGCTCAACCCGCGTTCGCTGGCGCCCGCGGTCACCCTGCTGAAGCACACCGCACGCCGGCTGCGCGCAGCCGGCACTCCCTTTCCGGCAGTGCACATTCCGTGTGCGTTCGGTGCCGAACCCGCGCCGCAGGACGCCGCGTTCTATGCGCCCCTGCGCCGACTGGACCCGGACTGGAACGTCATCGCGGGGGTGGTGTCACCCGATTCCGCCGACGACAGCGCTCACGCCCTGCAACTGTTCGAACAGGCGGCCGGGCGCACCGCATTCGGCGTCGCGACCGCGTGCGGCCTCGGCCGCTGCAGTGTTGCGGACGCGCAGCGAGCCGCGGAGACGACCGCGGCACTGACCGCCGAGACGACCACCGGTTAGCACCACGGCACGGGTCGCGGGGCCGTGCGTCAGCGTCCTGACCCACGGCACCGCGGCCCGGCCCCGGGCGCCCGTCGCCTCGCGCGCATACCGCAATCTCGTTCGGCCCCAAGGATTCTGCGTCGCACACCTCGTCACCAGGGCATACACCCGAGGGGACCGCCGGAATCGGGCGGATGCCACGCGAGAACCGGACAAAGGCCTTACTCTGGATCAGTTGGTGGAAGTGGGGTGATGCCGGATGTGACCAACCGAAACCGCAACCCCGTGTCGGGCAGTCGTCACCGTCTCTTCCGCTTTGCTCGCCGATAACGGTACTCACGTAACGCAACGTCGCGTCCCCTGTCGTGACCCCTAGCCGCGCATCACCGACAGCGGCATTCTCGTACCTTCAGTAGCTATCGTCTGGCTACTCATTGACGGTGTGTACTTGCATCGAAACTTGCTGTTTCCCTTGATGATTCAAGTACTGCTGATAAACTGATTTCCCGTGTGCCGAGTTCGAGTTAACAAGCGGCTACGGAGGTTTCGGGTTTGTCGTAGGACATGCCATCCGGACCAGGTCCGGTAGCCGATCCGGCGCACCGTCCGTTCGTACGCAGTTCCAGGGAGTTGCTATGGGGAACAACGAAATTCCGCGCGTTCTGGTGGTAGGCGGCGGCCCGGCGGGGTCCACCGCCGCCGCATTGCTCGCACGGTCCGGAGTACAGGTGACCCTCCTGGAGCGGGATACGTTCCCGCGCTATCACATCGGAGAATCACTGCTGGCCTCGTGCCTGTCCACGCTGCGGATATCCGGCGCCTACGACAAGGTCGCCGCGCACGGCTTCCAGATCAAACGCGGCGGCTACTTCCAGTGGCAGAACGACACCTGGTTGCTGGACTGGTCCAAGCTCGTCGATGCCGAGGCATGGTCCTGGCAGGTCGACCGAGCCACCTTCGACGACCTCCTGCTGCGCAACGCGGCCGACCAGGGCGCGCAGGTCATCGAACAGGCGACCGTCAAGAACATCCTGTTCGACGGTGAGCGTCCGATCGCCGCGGAATGGGTCAAGGCCGGCGACGACACCGTCCACACCGCCGAGTTCGACTTCCTCGTCGACGCCACCGGCCGAGACGGGTTGCTGGCCAAGCACTTCGGCATGCGTCGCCAACATCCCGCCTTCCGCAACGTCGCGGTCTGGTCGTACTGGAAGGGCGCACATCTGCACCCGGACAGCCCGGAGGGCGCGATCAACGTGGTGTCGACTCCGGAGGGCGGCTGGTTCTGGAACATTCCGCTCGCCGACGGTCGTACCAGCGTCGGCTATGTGATTTCGGCGCGAGTGGCCGCGGAAAAGCTGCGCGGGCACGATTCGCGCCAGTCGTACTACCTGGAGACCATCCGGGAGAGCAAGCCGATGTGCGAAATGCTCGAGGGTGCGGAGCAGATCGCCGACGTGCGGGCCGAACAGGACTACTCCTATGTCGCCGACCGGTTCTGCGGCCCCGGCTACGTCCTCGTCGGCGACGCGGCATGCTTCCTGGACCCGTTGCTGTCCACCGGAGTCCACCTCGCCACCTATTCCGGGCTCGTGTCCGCGGCGGCGATCGCGACCACACTGCGCGGTGAGATGTCCGAGACCGATGCGCTGGCGTACTACGAATACACCTACCGCCGCGGCTACACCCGGTTCCTCTCCCTGGTCTCCCGGATGTACGAGCACTACATCGGTTCCGAGGAATACTTCGCGCACGCGCACAAGCTCACCGACGTCCACGACGGCGACTCACCCGAACAGTCGTTCACCCGGATCATGGCCGGTCTGACCGACGTCGGCGAGACCACGGGCGAACAGGACCGTACCGGCACCGAGGTCATCGTCTCGGAGGCGGAGCGCCTGCACACCGCCCCGGACACCGACGGGGTCAACATCAAGTACATGGGCGGACTGGATATGTCGCCGGTCTGGGACCACTGGCGTGATCCGCTGTCCGACACCGAGATGGGCGAGATCCGCATCACCACCGAACCGGTGTTCGGCCTGACGAGCCGCCCGCGCTCCGACGCCGAGCGCGAGGCCGTGGCGCTGCCGGTCCAACCGCCCCGCAAGGGCGCCGGCGCCGCACTCTAGCGGTGACCTCACCAGGACTCCCGGTGCGCACCGAGACGTGGAGTCGACAGTGACCGTCACAGGATCCGTCCCCGGCCCGCTGAGCGAACCGACGCCCAGCGGGCCGGGATTCCGGACGAACCCGGCCACGCAGATCGAGCGATTCCACCACCCCACAACCCGATCCCTGCTGTCGGGCGAAGGCTTCACGACGACGGCGCTCGAACACATCCTCGAGACGACGTTGAGCGTGCACGTCCTGCGCCAGCACCAGGTTCCGCCCCGCACACTGCCCACCTTCATCGTCGACGAACTCCGGCTGCAGGATGCCGAGGGCGCGCTGGTCCGGCGCTCCCGTCTGGTCACCCCCGCGCTGGCGACCGTCTCGATCAATTACGTTGTGGCCGTGCCACAGTCGGCCGCCGCCAGTGGCATCGATGATGTCCGGATGCCGATCGGCCACGGCTTGCTCACCCGCAGCCTGCCCCAGCGCCGCCGCCTGCTCTGGGCGGGCATCCGGCCGTGGCCGGACGGCCGGCCCAGTGCGTCCAGGGCATACATCATGACGCTCGGCCGCCATCCCGTGTGCTATATCCGCGAAGTTTTTCATCCCGCGGTCGTCCCACCCGCGCACACGACCGGTCCGCTGCCGGAACCGGCTCTGCGAGATGATGTCTCCGAGGAGAACTGAGTGCCTGCTCCCACCATCACGGTCCTACTCGACCTGGTTCTCATCATGGCGGCCGCACACCTGCTCGGCTGGCTCGCCGAAAAGATCGGGCAGCCACCGGTCATCGGCGAGATCGCGGCCGGAATCCTCGCCGGTCCGACCGTCATCGGACATCACCTGTCCGCCACCCTGTTTCCCGATGCCGGACGCTCGTATCTGACGCTGCTCGCCAATATCGGAGTGGCGGTGTTCATGTTCGTCGCCGGTCTGGAACTCGATCGGGAGATCTTCCGCGGTGCCCGCCGTTCGATACCCGCGGTGTCGGCGGCGGCCTACGCGATCCCCTTCGCGCTGGGAGGCGCGGTCGCGATCACCGTCCTGGCACGCCACACCACCGGCAACCGGCTGCACTTCGCCCTGTTCGTCGGCTGCGCGATGGCGGTGACCGCCTTTCCGGTGCTGGCGCGAATCCTGCACGACCGCAATCTGGTTCGCACCGAGATCGGACAGCTCAGCCTGGCCTGCGCGGCGCTGGTCGACGTCGTGGCATGGTCGGTCCTCGCCGTCGTACTCGCACTCGCGCACCCGGGTGGCGTGCAGTGGCGGCTCGTCCTGCTCCTCCCACTGGTCGGACTGCTGTGGTGGTTCGTGCGACCGCTGCTGGCCCGGATCTCGGAATCGGGCACCCAGCAGACGATGATCGTGCTCGGCGTGGGTGGTGCACTCGGGCTCGCCGCGATCACCGAATGGATCGGCTTGCACCTGATCTTCGGCGCTTTCGCCTTCGGTGTCATATTCCCGCGCGAACGCCGCCGGACGGTCGAGTCCGGTGTGCGAATTCTGTGCCTGCTGCTGATGCCCGGCTTCTTCGTGATCGCCGGGCTGGCCGTCGATCTCGGCTCGGTCGACGCGACCTCGATCGGCGAATTGATCGCGGTCATCGGTGTGGCGGTGGTGGGAAAGGTCGGCAGCGTCTACGTCGCGGGCCGGCTGACCGGGATGCGGTCGCGGGCGGCCGCCGCCGTGGCAGCGCTGCTCAACACCCGAGGTCTGACCGAACTGGTGATTCTGAACGTGGGCTTGACGAGCGGCCTCATCGGCACCCAGTTGTATTCACTGCTGGTGATAATGGCCCTGGTGACGACGGCCTCGACCGCGCCGATGCTCCGTCTGCTCGGCATATCGCGCGGCGGCGACCTGTCGTCGCGTCCGCCGCACGCACCGGACTCGGAGCACGACCCGGATCCGGACGTCGTGGCCGCGGCGGTGCAGACGCCGGATATGAGCGGAAAGCACTGAACCACAAGCACATCCGATCGACTCCGGGCGCCGGTGGCGGCAGCCCTCCTCCCACGTTCGCAGACACCGTCCCCGCGTCGCTGCTATGTTGCTTGCGTGGGCGAACCGCCAGGCACCGCACGACAGGTCATCGAAGTCTGCAGATCTGTGGGCGTCGAGACGGTCCGGCATACAGTCTTCCTCGCACCGCCCATGTGAGTGCGACACGTGCCGCACCCGCCGAGCTCTCGTCGAATTTCTGTTCCATCCGTCTGGAGTCCCGTCTTTGACCACACCACAGTCACCCCTCCCCGAGCCCTACACCACGGCGACCGGAATATGCCCCGTCCAGCACGGCTCGCCCTTCGATGCCGACGACGACCGATTCCCGATGTACACAGCCGAATTCGTCGCCGATCCACACGCCGCCTATCGCGAGATGCGCGGGCAGTACCCCTCCCTCGTTCCCGTCGAGATCGCCCCCGGTGTGGCTGCCACCCTGGTCATCGACTATGCCGTCGCGGTTCGCATCCTCAACGACCCGGACCACTTTCCCTCCGATCCGCGCACCTGGCAGAAGACCATTCCGCAGGATTCACCCGTGCGCCCGATGATGGAGTGGTTTCCGGCGGCCCGGTACAACACCGGTCCGGCCCATGCCCGCTACCGCGCTCCGTCGGTCGCCGCGATCGACCACATCGACCTCCACAGCGTGCCCGCGATCGTGGAAAGGGTTGCCGTTCCCCTGGTCAACTCCTTCTGTGAGCAGGGATCCGCCGATCTCGTCATGCAGTACTCGTTCCCGCTCGTCCTCGAGGTCCTCAACCGGATGGTCGGCTGTCCCGCCGACATCGGGACCCGAGTCGCCAACGGCATGGCCGCCCGGTTCGACACCGTCAGGGGTCAACAGGGGATGGACATGCTCAAGGAAGCGCTCATGGAACTCATCGCGTTCCGGCGCGAGCAGGCCGGCGACGACGTCACCTCACAGCTGGCCCATCATCCGAACGGCCTCAACGATATCGAGGTGTTCGCCCAGCTGATGTCCTTCTACGGCGCCGGTTTCGAGGCCCAGCGCAACCTCATCAACAATGCGCTGATGCTCATCCTCACCGATGAGCGATTCCGGTTCGGCGACATCCTCGGCCGCAACCTGTCCACCACCGACGCCCTCGACGAAATCCTGTTCAACGACCCGCCGATGGCCAACTTCTGCACCACCTATCCCCGGCAGCCGATCATGATCGACGGCGTGTGGCTGCCCGCCAACCAGCCGGTCCTGATCAGCCTCGCGGCGTGCAACAACGATCCGAAGATCCGCGGCGAAGCAGCGAGCAGTATCGGCAACCGTTCGCATCTGGCCTGGAGCACCGGACCGCACGCCTGCCCCGCCAAATCGGTGGCCTATCTGACGGTCCAGAACGCCATCGACCAACTCTTCGACGCACTCCCGGAGATCCAGTTGGCCGTCCCGGCCGCACAACTGGAATGGCGGCCCGGTCCGTTCCACCGGGCACTGACCTCGCTGCCGGTCGTCTTCCCGAAATCGCCGCCGCTGCCCGTGATGTAGCAACCGCATCGCCCGGCCCGGGCGACCGCCGCGACGGTCGCCTGGCCGGGTGGCAACTCGCTGATCGGGGGCCGTGCCGTTCTAGGTGGGAAGTTGTGACCTCGGGGACGGCCTCTGCTATCTTCTCTGCAGTGCCTCACGCACCGGCCGGTGTAGTTTAGTGGTAGAACATCAGCTTCCCAAGCTGAGAGTGCGGGTTCGATTCCCGTCACCGGCTCTCTCTTCTTCCCCGCGGCAGCGCCCATCGGGTACGCGATACGTCCATCCGGACCAATTCCCTTGTCTCTCTTTCACATCGGCTGCCGGTGAACCACCGACAGCCGATGGCTTCGGCCGGAGTCTTCATCAGCCGGCGCCGAGGTCGATGCCGAACGGCACCTCGATCCGCCGCACGGCGAGATCCCTGCGACCGCGGCGACCGAAACGCCCGAGCCCCGCGTACAGCGGTGATTCCGGCCGGAAGGTTAGGCGGGGCGAATCGTGGCTACCCCTCCCGAGGTGCTGGGTGCCGTGGACGTCGAGCGGCCGGGTCGGAGGGCCGGTCCACGGCACGGATGTACAGCACCGACCGTGACCTGTGACGACGGCGGAAGGAAACCGGACAGATGCTCATGCTCACGCCCACTGCCATCGAGGCCGTTCGCACCATCACCTCCGCGGACGGGATGCCCGACGATGCGGGACTGCGCATCTCCACCAACGACGGCGCCGAGACCCTGCAGCTCGCAGTAGCCGCGGGGCCGTCGGACCAGGATCAGGTGCTCAATGCGGAAGGCCCGCGGGTCTTCCTCGACGAGCACGTCGTCGACTTCCTGGACGACAAGATTCTCGACACCGGACTGGGTCCGGACGGGCAGGGCACCTTCGTGCTCGCCCAGCAGGACCCGAACACCGCGGGACACTAGACCGACGCCGATTCGGCTCGATTTCGGCCGAATCGGCGCCCTCCCGCCGACGGCCGGCCTAGTCCGGCCAGATCGGCGTGCGCTTGGTCAGAAAGGCATCCATACCCTCGCGCGCACCGGGCAGCTGGGACGCGGCGGCCATGACCTCGAGTGCGATCGCGTAGGCGTCGTCCTCGGGGCGGTCGAGCTGGGCGTACAGCGTCCGTTTGCCCAGCGCCTTACTCGCCCGGCTACCCCGGGTGGCCCTGGTGAGCAGGTCGGTGACCGCCCGATCGAGATCGGCATCGGGGACGGCGCGGTTGATCAGTCCCCAGTCGGCGGCGGTGCGGGCATCGATCGGATCGCCGGTGAGGGCGAGTTCCATCAGGCGTTTGCGGCCGATCGCCCGGGCCACCGGAACGGCCGGGGTGTGGCAGAACCAGCCGCCCTTACCGCCCGGGAGAGCGAAGCCGGCCGATTCGGCGGCCACGGCGAGATCGCAGGAGGCCACCAGCTGGCATCCGGCGGCGGTGGCCAGGCCGTGCACACGCGCGACCACGACCTGGGGCACGGATTCGACGGTCGACATGACCTCGGTGCACAGGGTCAGCAGGTCGCGGACGCCGAGCAGGTCACGGGCGGCGACATCGGCGAAATCGTGCCCGGCGGAGAAGACGGGACCGTTCGCGGCCAGAACGATCCCGCTGGCATCACTGCCGCCCGCCCAGCGAAATGCCGACAACAACTCCCTTAGATGCTCGGCCGAGAGCGCATTGCGCCGGTCCGGCCGATTCATCGTGATGCGAACGGTCTCACCGTTGCGCTCGACGAGCAGGTGCTGGTACTCCGCTGTGGCCATACCCCACGGTAGATCGGTCCGGGGGCGTTCGGGCGGGCGAACTCGTCGAGCGATCGGTGATCGTCGCGCGGTGCTACTGCGGCGCCGCGACGCAGGTGGTCGCGATCTTCTGGGTCGCCGCGCGCGCCTTGTCGGAGTCCTCCTTGCTCAGGCCGCCCATCGAACCGTCGGCCACCTGGGCAGTGCTGCCGGGCTTGGTCATCTTGCGCAGGCCGTCCTGCGAAATGCCTTCGTCCACATAGAGTTTGGCGGCGCAATCGGCGAGTTTCGCATCCTTGAGGCCGCTGGACTGCAGGGATTTCGACAGGTCGGCCTGGGTGACGGTCGGCTCCGAATCCTTGTCGGAGCCGCACGCACCCAGCAGCGGCAGGGCGATGCAGACGGCGGCGATCAGCGAAATCCTCAACTGTTCCTCAATTCTCAGGCGTATCAGCTATGGCGCGCTCCGGCGGACCGGACACGAACCGCGCAGGTGATACTGCCGCATCACGCGGCCGGACAACAGTCCGAGTGTCGCGAACACGGAGCCTTCACAACGGCGCCCCTGACGGAACCGTCGTCCACGGGGTCGCGACCTCTGTTGGCATTACGTCAATGATTGCTAGGGTGTCCCCGTTCCTCGTCGGCGTCCGAGTCTCGGTGCGGGAGTTTCGAATGATGTTGAACCATCACCGGGTCGGCACCGGTGAACCACTGATCCTGATCCACGGCGTCGGCAGTCGCTGGCAGGTGTGGGAACCGGTCATCGACACGCTGGCGGCCCACTTCGACGTCATCGCGGTCGACCTACCCGGTTTCGGCGGGTCCGACCCGCTACCGCACACCACGGTCGACACCCTCACCGACGCCCTGCACGCATTCCTCACCGAACAGGGCCTGGAACGTCCCCACCTCGCCGGCAACTCCATGGGCGGCCTGATCGCACTGAACCTCGGGGCCCGCGGTGTGGGGAGTTCGGTGACGGCGTATTCACCGATCGGCTTCTGGTCCGACGCCGGGCGCATCTGGTGTCAGCAGGCGCTCGCCCGCGCGGCCACCCTGGGCCGGGGGCTGCGCAAGCAACTGCCGGCCATCCTCGGCACGCCGGCCGGGCGGACCGCCTTCCTGAGCATCGTGTTCGGCCGGCCGTGGGCGCTGGACACCCGGACCGCGGTGGAGACCGTGGACGGCGTCCTCGGCGCCCCCGGATTCCGTTCGGCCCTGGCCTCTTTCGACCACGCGCGGCTGCGCGACGGTGGGCGCCTCGCCCGCATTCCGGTCACGATCGCCTGGGGCAACCGCGACATCCTGCTCACCTATCGGACGCAGAGCCGGCGGGCGCGGCAGTGGCTTCCCCAGGCCAGGCACGTCACCCTGCCGGGCAGCGGCCACACCCCGTTCTACGACGACCCTGCCGGTTGCGCGAAGATAATCCTCGAGCAGATGCCTACCCACGGGTAACCGCGGGTAGGCCGACCCGATCAGCACGGAGTGAGCGATGAGCGACGTATCCCTGACCTTCGACGGTGATCGTGCCTACGTCGAACTCGACCGGCCCGACAAACACAACGGGCTCACCATCGACATGTTGAACGATCTCGTGCGGGTGGCGCGGGTGATCGGAAAACGCGACGAGATTCGCTCCGTCATCCTCGCCGGCAACGGGCCCAGTTTCTCCAGTGGTCTGGATATCGCGAAGGCGACCGGCGACCCGCTGAGTATCGTGCGCAATTTCCTGCCGCTACCGTGGCTGGGCACCAATGCCTTTCAGGAGGCGTGCTGGGCGTGGCGGCGACTGCCGCAGCCGGTGATCGCGGCGGTGCACGGCCATTGTTTCGGCGGCGGACTGCAATTGGCGTTGGCGGCCGATATCCGTTTCGCCACACCGGATTCCGACTTCGCCGTGATGGAAGTCGCCCACGGCCTGATCCCGGATATGTCGGGCGCGGTCACATTGTCGCGCCTGATCGGCGTGGACAAGGCGCTGCTGCTGACCATGACCGCCGACCCCGTCGACGCCGCCTATGCCGCCCGCATCGGATTGATCACCGAGGTCAGCGAGGATCCGCGCGCCGATGCCGAGAAATTGGCCGATCGGATCGCGGCGCGCCCGGCACCCGCCGTCGCCGCCGCCAAACAATTGTTCGAGCGCACCTGGCATGCGGGCACCCGCCGCACCCTGGGAATCGAACGGGCGACCCAGATACCACTTCTGGTCCGGCAGGCGCTCGGCCGTCGGTAGATCCGACAAAGGGACACACCGCCGACCCGGGAATTACCCGAAAGTGCGAGCGGGAAACCCATTTACCTGCGATTCGCTGTTAGCATTTTCACACTTTGCCAGCGAAGCCGGTGAACGGGGGCGCATCGGCGAGAACGGGAAGGGCTGCATTTGTCCAAGACCGTATCCGTCCTGCTGTCCGCGATAGCGGGCGCCTCGGCCGTCCTTCTGACCGTGACCGCGCCCGCGGCCGCCAACCCGAATGCCATCAATCCGATTCCGGTTCTCAACGGCACCACCGGGTTACCGAATCTGGCCGGCCGTTCGCGAGCGATATTCCAGGTCACCGGAATGGCCAGCCCGAACGCCACCGAGAACTACAACGTCCTCGGCACCGACCTGGGAATCATGTGGGACAACGGCCGCGGCGAGATGCTCACCGCCTTCGGCGATACCGCCGGCGTGGGGCTGCCGAATCTGCTGGCTGGCAGTTTCTGGGCGTGGCGCAGCAATATCCTGGTGCGCAGTCACACCCAGGATCCCTCGGGCGGCATCTATTTCGACAGCGCCGTGCGCGACGTGTTCGGCCAGGCGCGGGATCTGATTCCCAGCCCCAAGATTCCGTTCATCGAGATCAGCCGCATCCCGACCGCGGGAATCTCGGTGAACGGCGTGCAGTACATGAGCCTGATGTCGGTGAAGAGCTGGGACGACGTCGGCCAGTGGACCACCAACTACTCGGGCCTGGCGGCTTCCGCCGACAACGGGGAAACCTGGGCCGACCTCGATTTCACCCGCCGGCCCAGCGAGGGTGGCAATGCCAACTTCCAGATGAACGCCTTCGTGAAGAGCGGCGGCTGGGTGTACGAATACGGCACGCCCTCGGGCCGCAATCACTTCGCCTACGTCGCGCGCGTACGGGAGAACGACATCCAGAATCTCGCCGAATACGAGTACTGGGACGGCGGGGCCTGGCGCAAGAACGATGTGAACGCCGCCCGCCCGATCACCGGCGGCGTAGCCGAGATGTCGGTGATGTGGAACGACTACCTCGGACAATTCGTCATGCTGACCACCGATCCGTGGAATTCGGTGGTGATGCGCCGGGCGTCTTCCCCGGAGGGACCGTGGAGTGAGCCGGAGGTGCTGATCGATACGCGCGAATTGCCGACCGCGTACGCCCCCTCGATCTTCCCGTACCAGACCGGGCGGGACTTGTACTTCCTCACCACGGTGCACAGCCAGTACAACGTCGTCCTCATGCGCACGACGCTGTAGTTCGCCTCGAACAGCCCACGCCCGGCCGGGTTCCGCTCGGCCGGGCGTCGCGCTGTGGCTGGCTAGACTCGCCCCATGGACGCCGCCGAGTGGGACGAGCGCTATGCGCAGAGCGAGTTGGTGTGGGGCGCACCGCCGAACGCGACGGTCGTCGAGCACATCTTCGGATTGGAGCGCGTCCACCTGGTGCCCGATGCGCCCGGAGAGGAGCCGCCGGAACTGCCGCGTGCCCTGGATCTGGCATGCGGCGAGGGGCGGCACGCGCTGTGGCTGGCCACGCACGGCTGGCAGGTGCGGGCGGTCGATTTCTCCCAGGTCGGCATCGACAAGGGGCGCACGGTCGCCTCGCGGCTGTCGCGTTCGGTTCGCAGCCGGATCGACTGGGAATGCGCGGACGTCACCGATCTGGCCGGAGCCGGGATCGACGGCCCGTTCGAACTGATTCTCGCCGTCTACATCCACCTGCCGGCCGAGCAGCGGCGCACCCTGCTGCTCTCGGCGGCCGAGCGGCTGAGCCCGGGTGGCACCCTTCTCGTCCTCGGCCACGACACCACCAATATCGCCGACGGCTACGGCGGGCCACAGGATCCGGCGATCCTGTTCACTCCCGACGATGTGGTGGCGGATCTCGCTGCGGCAGAACATATCCGGGTCGACACCGCGCAGCGGGTGATCCGCGAGACCGAGGGGCGCGACGCCATCGACGCCCTCGTGGTCGCCACCGCGACCGTGCCCGATCTCGAGGAGCAAGCGACGGCCACCCCGGACGCGTGATCCGGGGTGGCGACGCCTCACAGTCCGGCGCTGCCGGTGGGTAGCGGCGCCGGTCCGTGGGACTGTGCGGGCGGAGCGGTCCGGTCGTCACCGAATCGGTCACGGCCGAATCGGTCACGGCCATAGCGGTCGTACCCGAACCGGTCGTAACCGAGTGAGTCGTATCCGGACCGGTCGAAGCCCGAGCGGTCGCGGCCGAACGAGTCGTATCCGGACCGGTCGAAGCCCGAGCGATCGCGGCCGAACCGGTCGACACCCTGAGCGTTGAACCCGTCGGAGCCGAAGCCGTCGGCAGTGCACGGCGGGGCCGCGCCACACGGAACGCTCGCTTCGGCCGCACCCGCCCCGGCGACGGCGATACCGGTCGCGGCGAGGACAGCCAGTGCGAGACCGGCCACGGGACGGCGAGCGGCGCGAATCGGGCCTGCGATCATGGATCACTCTCCTCTCGAAATCCCGACCGCAGTCGAAATTACCTCCCGGATCCCGGCAAGACATCGGGGTATTCCCGGAGTTGGGACCTGAGATTTCGTGGTCCGCAGAGATTTTCGGCTCCGCTCAATCCAGCGTCGCCCACCGGCGCAGCCACGGTTCCACCGTCTGCGCGATCAGATCGAATCCGGCGCGGAAGGAATGCGGCTGGCGAGGAACGACTTTCACCTCGGCGGCATCGGCGGGATCCGGAATGCCGAAGGGATCGCGCTCGCCGTTGATCACCACCACATCGACGTGCGCGGACGCTGCCACCAGTTCATCACGCCGCGTCTTCTCCGGCTTGCCGGGCGGATGCAATGGGAAAGACAGGGCCAGTACGCCTTTCGCGTCGGCTTCCACGGCGGTCCGGCAGGCGACCCGGGCGCCGTTGCTGCGACCGCCCTGGATCAGCGGTACGCCGGGTACCCGGTCCCGCAGGGCGGCGACGATCTCGAGCCAAGCCGCGTCCTGCACGGTCGCCGATCCCGGCGCCCGGCGCCCGGCGACGCGATACGGCTGGACCACCCGCGCGACCACCCCGCCCAGCGCCACCGCGCGATCGCGGACGGCCAGCAGATCCCCGGCCTCCACCCCGCCGCCGGAACCGTGGGTGAGCAGCAGCAGAAAACGATCGCCGGTACCCCGCTCGATCTCCACCCCGGCATCCCCCGCAGTCGTCTCGATGCGCACGTGGTCCACGGTAATCGCCGTTCAGCTCGCCGCGACCACGCACCGGAAGCCGATATGGCTCATGCCGGTGTCGATCATCTGCGGGCGCCGCGCCGCGGGCCGGTACCGGCGGCAGTAGCTGTCGGCGCAGAGGAACGAACCGCCCTTGATCACCTTGCGCGGCACCCGGAACTGCGGCTGACGCGGATCGAAACTCCGTTCCCGGTCCCCACCGCGCGGATTGCGCGGGACGCAGCATCCGCCGCCGTCCGGATGGCGTTCGGCGTACCAGTCGTCGGTCCATTCCCACACGTTGCCGGCCATATCGAACAGGCCA
>NZ_BAFQ01000202.1 GCF_000308375.1 Nocardia aobensis NBRC 100429
ACCTTGTCTGTCGCCATCATATGCCTCTCATCTGCGGTTAATTAGGATACTGCTCGTATCGTATCCAAAACGCTAGACTTGCGCCATGGTCGAGATGACACAGTCGCGCGGTCCTGGACGGCCGCGCAGTGAGCGTTCGAGGCGCGCGGTGCTCGCGGCGGCCCGCGACCTGCTGACCGACCGCGGACTGCCGGGGCTGAGTGTGGACGAGATCGCCACCCACGCGGGAGTCAGCAAGAACACCATCTACCGCTGGTGGCCCACCAAGGCGGCCGTCCTGATGGATGCCTTCACCGACGCCTTCGCGGACCGGATGAGCGTCCCCGCCGAAGGCGATGCCCTGGCCCGTCTGCGCACGACGGTCCGCCGGGTGGCGACGCTGATGGGCGATCCCGACGCCCGGCGCCCCTTCGTGGCCCTGGTCGCCGCGGCGCAACACGACCCGGAATTGGCTGCGGCGCTGCGGGATCGGTTCATCGCGGGGCGGCGGGCCGAGGTGGGCGAACTCCTCGGCGAGGCCCGATCCGCCGGTAGCCTTCCCGCCGGCTTCGACCCGGACACTGCCATCGATCTGATCTACGGCGCGCTCTACTACCGGTTGCTGATCAGCGGAGAGACCATCGATTCCGGCTACGCGGACCGAATCCTCACGGCGATGGGCCTGCTTCCGGACTGAACGACTACGGACGAGTTCGCCTTTCACGCTCTCGCGGTGGGCGCCGACGGTCGCGTCCGTTTAGCGCCAGCACCCGCCGGGAGTGGTTTCTAGCGTCGTGGTCATGAAAAACGACCTGCTGACCGATACCCGTGACCCGGTGCTGCGCACATCCGTCGTCGGACTCATGGCGGTGGGGGCGGGACTCGGCACCGCCACCATGTACGTGCTGCAGCCGGGTATGGCGGCAGTGGCGGGCTCGCTGCACGGATCGGTCGCGGAAATGGGGATCGCACTGGCGTGCGGGCCGGTCGGCTATCTGCTCGGGCTGGCGCTCCTGGTTCCGCTGGTGGACCGACATCCACCTCGGACGGTGGTTTCGCTGCAGTTCGCCGCGCTCGCCGCGGCATCGGCGATCGGCGCCGCGGTGGGGGTGGTGTGGTTGCTCGGCCCGGTGATCGGGCTGGTCGGTGCGGCGTCCTCGGTGGGTGCCCAGATGAGCTCCGTCGCAAGCCGTTTCGCGGAACCGAACCGGCGCGCGACGGTGCTGGGGACGGTGACGGCCGGGATCTCGGCCGGAGTACTGGCCGGCCGCATCGTCGGCGGCTGGCTCACCGACCTCATCGGCTGGCGGGGCATGCTGCTCGTCTTCGCGGCGGCCTGTGCGGCGCTGGCGGTGGCGACCCGTGTCGTGCTGCCCGCCGCGACGGCCACGGTCGCTTCCGGCTACCTGACGATGCTGCGCGGGCTGCCGGGACTGTTCACCCGGTATCCGTTGCTGCGGTCGGCGGCCGGACGCGGCGCGTTGTGGTTCTTCGCCTTCTGTACGGTGTGGGCCGGGCTCGCGGCGGCGCTGTCGCAGCCGCCGTTCTCCTATTCCGCCGAGCGAATCGGCTTGTACGCGTTCGCCGGACTGGCCGGTGTCGCCGCGACCCGCATCGCGGGGGCGTGGACGGATCGGGTCGGGGCGCGTCGCGTCATCCTGGTGGGACTCGTCGTCGCCGGCGCCGCCGCCGTGACACTCGCTGTGGCCCTGTCGAATACGGTGCTCGCCCTCGTCTGCCTCGGTCTGTTCGACGCGGGCCTGTTCGCGGCGCAGGTCGCCAATCAGAGCACGGTGCTGGCCATCGACCCGGGCTCACCCGCCCGGTTCAACAGCGCCTATATGGTCGTGTACTTCGTCGGGGGCAGCGCCGGCACCGCCTTCGGCGCGGCCGCGGTGAGCCGGCTCGGCTGGGCCACCACCGCGGTGATCGCGGCCCTCGCGATCGTGGTGGCGGCGGTGATGACCGCCGGCGGATCACCGGCGAGCGAAACCGTTCAGCGTCGCGGACACGGCCGGTAGCGGAACAGCCGGAGGCGCCGATCGTTCACTCGATCATTCTTCATAACCTGTTGTGGGCCAAGAGGTTCGGTTTCGAGGCTGCGGGTCGTTGCGAGGTTGGCGTTCCGCGTCCGGTCGCGGCGGACGGGTGGGCCAGCTCGGCCGGGGGTCGTCGTGAGGTCGGCCGGACGGGACGCGCCGGTGGCCGCCGGTCGGCTCTCCGGTTCGGCCGTCGATGCGCCGGTGACTGCCGGTATCGGCTCGGCGATCGTCGATGCGCCGGTGACTGCCGGTATCGGCTCGGCGATCATCGATGCGCCGGTGGTCGCCGGTGTCGGCGCGGCGATCGTCGACGCGGCGTTGGCCCCCGGTCGTATCGGGCGAGGGGGCGGTGCGTCGGCGGGCAGGCGGCTCGCCCGGACGTCCTTCGACGCGGCGATGACTACCCGTGTTGGGTCCGCCGCGGTGGTCCGCGTGGTCGTGGCCGGTCCTGTTCTCCCGGCCGTCCACGCGCCGGCGGCTTCCCGCGGTCTCGCCGCGCGCGGCGACTCTGCGGTGGCTGCCGGTGGTTTCCGCGGCGCTCTCCGCCCGGCGGCGGCCCGCGGGCACGGAGGTACGGCGGGGTGCGGGTTCGGGCTCGTAGTCGTCGAAGTCGGCGCGCCGGGCGAACGGGCGGGCCAGCAGGACCGCGATGGCGGTGGTCAAGGGAACCGACAGCGCCAGGCAGATGCCGCCGACCGCGGAACGGGTGATTTCGATGGCCACCGCGTCACCGGTCAGCACGTCGCGAATGGAGCGACCGGCGACGGAGAACATCAGCAACAGCGGCAGCGCACCGCCGGCGTAGGCGAGGACCAGCGTGTAGACCGTACTGGCGATGTGGTCGCGGCCGACGCGCATGGCGGCCGCGAAAATCTCACGCCGCGTCGCCTCTTCGTCGAGGGCGGCGAGTTCGAAGGCGGCCGAGGCCTGGGTGATGGTCACGTCGTTGAGCACACCGAGCGAGCCGATGATGAAGCCCGCGAGCAGAAGGCCGGTAATGCTGACGTGCTGGATATAGGTCGCGACGTTGGTGTTCTGCTCCTCCGACAGACCGGTCAGATGAGTCACCTCCAGCGCGACCCAGGACAGCACCGCCGCGAGCACCATCGCGCTGAGCGTGCCCAGCAACGCCGAGCTGGTCCGCAGATTGACGCCGTGCGCCAGATACAGGACCGCGTAGAGAATCAGCGCTCCCGATACGAGGGCGACCGGTATCGCCGGCTTCCCGTCGAGCAGGGCGGGCAGCAGGAATACGACCAGCACCCCGAACGCGAACACCAGGCCGAGCACCGCGCGCAATCCGCGCCATCGCGCCACCACCACGATGACCGCCACGAAGACGAGCGTGATCAGCAACAGCGGCATTCCGCGCGAAAAGTCGTCGAAGGAATAGATGGTGGTGCCGCTCGGATCGTCCTGCCGAACCAGCCGAATGTGGTCTCCCGCATGCAAATCCGGCTGTCCCGGCCCCGGCGCGATTTCGAGCAGCGTCCGGCTGCCTTTGTTCGGCCCCGAATCGATCGAGACCAGACTGCGCTGGCAGGTATAGGAATTCGTCGGCGGCGGTTGCGGAGTATCGGGAAAGGCACGCCCGTTCGACGGACTACCGCACGGCCCCATATCCTGCATCGCCACGGTGCCGGCCTCGGTCTGCACCGCCCCACCGCCGCCGTTCTGCATCGGCAACGGAATATCCACATGCTGCCGGCTGGGCCACAACCAGATCATGGCGATCACGACGATCACCCCGACCGCGGTGAGCACCCCCACCACCACCCGAGCCGCCGTAGCCCCGATAGCAATAGGCCCGGAATGGTCATGATGGTGATGATGATGCTCGCTCACCGCAGCGAGCTTAAAGGAAGTTATTTGCAGTGCCGCCTCTCCGCGTATTTCTGCCGGATTCCGGCGCGTGCGGAGGAGCGTTGGCGGCCGACGGCGAGACCGTGGCCACGTTTGCCCGTCCCCGACGAGTTACCCATGTCCACCCGAAATCAGTGGTAGCAATCCGTACGCCTGATCACGCAAGAACATGGGTAACTCACCGGGCACGGGCTAACAGAACCAGTCGACCATCCGCCGGCCGCCAACGCATAGAACCACGCACCTGAATCAGGCCAAAATTCGCGGAGAGGCGGTACAGGGAGTGCGGGCGGCGGAGAGCAGGGGGATGTCTCCGCCGCCCGAAAGGGATCCGACGGCCCAGGGGGGTAGGCGGTCGAATCCAGGGCCGAGCGACCCAGGGGGGGTAGGCGGCTCGGCCGGGCACTGTGAGTGCCGAGGACTACTGTACACAAAAGTTCGAAGTTTGCGCCAGTGAAGTCTTCAAAAACCTACTTTTCCAAACTCCCGGTTTGTTTTGGCTCGTCCCGGCCCCGACTACTGGCGATAGCTGGAGAGGAAGTTGCCGAAGCGCTCGATCGCCACGGCGAGGTCCCGGGCCCACGGCAGCGTCACGATGCGCAGATGATCGTGCTGCGGCCAGTTGAAACCGGTGCCCTGCACCATCAGGATCTTCTCCTGAAGCAGCAGGTCGAGCACCAGCTTGCCGTCGTCGTGGATCTCGTGGACCTCGGGATCCAGCCGCGGGAACGCGTACAGCGCGCCCTTCGGCTTCACGCACGAGACGCCGGGGATCATATTGAGCTTCTCCCAGGCCACATCGCGCTGCTCGAGCAGCCGCCCGCCGGGCAGGATCAGATCCTCGATGCTCTGGTAGCCGCCCAGCGCCACCTGAATCGCGTGCTGAGCGGGCACGTTCGGGCACAGCCGGGTGGAGGCCAGCAGGTCGATGCCCTCGAGGAATCCGGCCGCGTGTTCCTTCGGGCCGGTGATGACCAGCCAGCCCGACCGGTATCCGGCGACGCGATAGGCCTTGGACAGGCCGTTGAAGGTGAGGCACAGCAGGTCGGGAGCCAGGCTCGCGAGCGAGATGTGCTTGGTGTCGTCGTAGAGGATCTTGTCGTAGATCTCGTCGGCGAGCAGCAGCAGCTGATGCTTGCGAGCGAGGTCGACCAGCTGCTGCAACACCTCCGACGAGTACACCGCGCCGGTCGGATTGTTCGGGTTGATCACCAGCAGCGCCTTGGTCTTGTCGGTGATCTTGGATTCGATATCGGCCACGTCCGGCTGCCAGCCGTTGGATTCGTCGCACAGGTAGTGCACGGCGGTGCCGCCGGCCAGGCTGGTCATGGCGGTCCACAGCGGATAGTCCGGGGCGGGGATGAGCACCTCGTCGCCGCTGTTCAGCAGGGCCTGCATCGTCATCGTGATCAGCTCGGAGACGCCGTTGCCCAGATAGACGTCGTCCACATCGAACTCGGGGAAGCCGGGGACCAGCTCGTACCGGGTCACGATCGCGCGGCGCGCGGGCAGGATGCCCTTGGATTCGGAGTAGCCCTGCGCGTACGGCAGCGCGGCGATCATGTCACGCATGATCACATCGGGCGCGTCGAAACCGAACGGCGCCGGATTGCCGATGTTCAGCTTCAGGATGCGATGGCCCTCGGCCTCCAGTCGTGCCGCATGTGCGTGTACCGGCCCACGGATTTCGTAGAGAACATTCTGGAGCTTCAGGGACTGCTCCAGAACCCGGGGC
Source organism: Nocardia aobensis NBRC 100429 (assembly GCF_000308375.1). Taxonomy (GTDB): domain Bacteria; phylum Actinomycetota; class Actinomycetes; order Mycobacteriales; family Mycobacteriaceae; genus Nocardia; species Nocardia aobensis. The sequence goes on from NZ_BAFQ01000202.1 coordinate 5,620, forward strand.
GGCTGATGCGATGACTGACTGGTAGGGCTCACCTGTTCAATGGTGCCACCGCTCCGCAACTCCATATCCGAGGCATCGCCACCGCGCCACATCGGCGTTGTGCCGGTCACATCGGGCGCCGTGGGCCGCCGTTCAGGTGGGCGGATTGGCCGGCAGCATCCCCGTGGCGACCGTCGTGCCGCAGAACTCCTCGATCCGTTCGTCCAGGCGGCGCGCCTCGACCGCGTCGCGGAAGCGCGGGGTCGCGATCCGGCGGCGCAACCCGGTGAGCCGTTCCTCGAGTTGCGCGATGCGGCGGTCCTCGGAGAGTTCGAGTACCGGACTGAGGGCGTCCCCGGCGCCGTCGAGACTGCCGTTGATCAACTGGGCCGCCGCGTTGTCCACCCGCGCCAGCGCCTCGGCCCCGTAGGACCGCTGTTCGCGCGGGCCGCCGCTGTACAACTCGATCGTGCGCAGGGTTTCGGCCAGTGCCGGCTCGGCCTGGCCGAGATGGATGTACGTGGCGCCCGCGTAGTAATGGCTCTTGGCCTCCGGGAAGCCGAAGACGCCGCCGGTTTCGTCGTGCAGTTCGTCGGTCCCGGTACCCGTGCGCGCGGCCTCGGCGGCGCGGATGCAGCGTTCGGCGTCGGCGGCGCTACCCAGTTTGGACCAGATCCGCGCCTCGATGTTGTGCAGCCGGACCTTCGCGGTCACCGAATCCGCGTACTGCTGACCGTTCTGCGCCAGTGCCACCGCCCGGCGCGGCCGTTCGGACCAGTATTCGATCAGCGCCTGCATACCGCGCGTCCACGCGCGTAATCCGTTGTGGCCGCACAGTTCCGCGTACGCCCAGGCCGCGCGGGCCTGTTCCCCGGCGGCGTCGAGATGTCCGAGATCGGTACTGGCGTTGGCCAGCAGACCCGACAGCGTGCCGGCCAGCAGATACAAATGGCTTGTGTCCGCGGGCTTCTGGTGGCCCTCGAGCAACCGGTACACCCGCCGGCGCACCCGCAGCATCTCCACCATCATCGGAACCGGCGGCACGTGGACGTACTCCCTGGCGATGCGGGTGGCATCGGCGTCGAGTTGTTCCAGCGCGGAGGCGCCGACATTACTCGCCTCGGCGCGACCGGCGTGCTCGCTGGCTTCGTGGGCAGCCGCCATGATCAGATCCCTCTCCGAAATCTCGGCTAACGCATCACCTCTCATCGCACCGGCGTCTACGAGTGCCAAAAGTTCCGCGTCGCTCGAATACTTGCTGTGCGCCGAATGACCTTGACGCACCTCGAATTCCGGTCCCGGCCGATCGATGACGGGCTGATCGATCATGGCCGCGAACCGCGCCCGCACGACTTCGTCGGACCTGGCGAGTGATGTGTCCAGCGCGGCCTGGTTGACCGGGCGCGGATGTACCCGGGCACCGCCCGCCTCCCATTTCGACACCAGGCGTTCGTGAACTCCCAGATGGGCCGCGAACTCCCTGATGCTCATGCGTTTGGCATCGCGGAGGGCACGGGCTTCCTTACCTGACCACTGCCGGACCACGATGTCCCCTTCCGCGCGAACTCGTCTCCAGAGTACGAGCGGACGGTGAGCACGGCCACATCCGAAATCGAGCTGGTACAAGGAAATTGGCTGGTCCCGGCGATTTGGGCAGTGAAAGGGCAGTGCAGAGCGCGCGTGGGGGCGTTTCGGAGACGTCGCAGTGGCGGGAGCCTTGAAGATATCGAGGGAGTCGCCGTGAAGGTCGGGAAACTGTGAACGTCGAGAAGCTCAGAACCGCCGACGACTGGGTGATGTTCTATCGGCATCACGCCGGTCTGACATGTATCCAGCGTGGTGGATTCGTCACGCTGCCGGTGACCGGCACCGTCGGTGTCGTGCATCTGCCGGCCGACCGCGCCGAAGCGGTGTGCCGATCGCTCACCGAGCACGGCGGATGCGGGCCGGTACTGGCCCGGCGCGTGCGGTGGAGCTTCCTCGTGTTGCCCGACAGCCGGCCCGGTGGGCAGGTCGCGGACATTCTCCAACGTCTCGATATCGGCATCCCGGCCGTCGGCGGCGAGATCATGATGCCCACCAGCCTGGGCCGATGGACCCGGGAGGGCTGCCACTGGATCGTGGCGCCGGGGTCCGGCCTGGAACTTCCACCCCTTTCGATAGTCGTCACGACGGCGCTGGCGGTGGGAAGAGGCGGCGAGGACTGAACCCGCAGACCGGTCCTCGCCGCTGCCGATCCGGGTCCGCCTCGTTACCTGTCGGGGGCGGACCCGGATTCGGAACACGGGTGCGAAAATCAGATCCGGAACGTACCTTCTTCAGATTTGACCCTTTTGTGACATGAAGACGTTTAAGATTGCCGGATGAAGCTCCAGCGCCTTACCGCGATATCCGCACTGGTCGTCGGCGCCGTCACCGCCGGAACCGTTGCCGCGCACGCCGAACCGGCCGCCGCGCCCCAACCGGCCGCGATCAAGTACTCCATGAAACTCGTCGACAAGACCGTGGTGACCACCCTGCAGGGCGGCACCTTCCGGATCGCCGCGGACGGCAAGTCCTACGCGATCACCGATCCCCACGGCGCCACCGTCGTCTCACTCCCGACCGAAGTGCGCGTCGCCGGGACGGAGGTGCCGGTGAAACCGGTGGTCAAGAACGACGGGACCGTCCTCGAGTTGACGCCGCAGCGCACCGTCACCGTCGACAAGCCGGTCACCGTCCAGCCGATCGCCTCGCCGATGGAAAACCATCGCGCGATGAACGAATTCGAAACCAACTTCGGTGTCGCGACCGCCGTCGGCACCTTCCTCGGCACCGCGGTCGGCGCCATCGTCGGCGGTGTCACCGGCTGCATTCTGGGCCTGCCGCTGCTGGGCGTCGGCTGCATTCCGGCCGCGGTCGCGGGGGCCGGCATCGGCGGTATCCTCGGCACCATCGCGATCGGCGGACCCGCGCTGGCGATCACCGGATTCGACGTGATCGGCACGCTGTCGGCCGCGCCCGGCACGACGAAATGGGCCGACGACAAGTAGGTCCGCTCCGGCGGATCGCGGTCCGGCTGTGCCGCAACCCGATTCGCCACACCGTGCATTGTGAGAGCCCCCAGGACTGGGGGCTCCTGCCCTGGTGGGCGTGCGCGTAGCATCGACCCGCCTGCGTGGCCGAAAGCGCTGAGCTCCAAGCGAACTCACCGCAAACCCGCAGGTGTGACGGCGCTCGTCGAGGGGGCGAGCGCCGAGATTCGATGACGGAACGGAAATATCGATGAATCTCCGCAGCCTCACCGCGGCCTCCGCGCTCACCATCGGCGCACTGACCGCCGGGCTGACCACCGCCCACGCCGACCCGGCTCCCACGCCGGAGCAGTCCGGGATCAGGTACTCGGTCAAACTCGTGGACAAGACGGTCGTCACGACCTTGCAAGGGGGGACCTTCCGGCTCGCGCAGGACGAAAAGTCCTACTCCGTCACCGATTCCCACGGTGCCACCGTGGTCTCGCTGCCCACCGATGTGCGGGTCGACGACGTCGCCGTTCCGGTGAAGCCGGTGGTGAAGAACGACGGTACCGTCCTCGAACTGACGCCGCAGAAGACGATGACCACCGACCATCCGGTCGCCGTCCAGCCGATCGCCTCGCCGCTCGAGAACCAGCGCGCGATGAACGATTTCTCCACGCAATTCGGAATCGCCACGGCCGTGGGCGGATTCGTCGGCACCGCGATCGGCGTCGTGGTCGGCGGAATCACCGGCTGCATCCTGGGCCTGCCGCTGTTCGGCGTCGGCTGCCTCCCAGCCGCGATCGCCGGCGCCGGCGTCGGCGGCATCCTCGGCACCATCGCCGTCGGTGGACCGGCCCTGGGCATCGCGGGACTGGATCTGATCAACACCCTGCAAGCCGCCCCCGGAACCAGCAAGTGGGCCAAGGACACCGCGGGCAACTAGAGAGTTACGCCACGCACCATCGAAGGCCGGTCGCTCGAGCAGCGGCCGGCCTTCGGCGTTATCGGTGAACCCGCCGCAAACCGACGACGCCTCGAACCGATTGCCGTCGTCGGCAGAAAACAGGGGATACGACGAAGGGGCGCCGCCGGTGTCGGCAGCGCCCCTACGCGGTGTGGCGAATTTACTTCTTGCGGCTGCCCGGGGCCTTCGCTCCGGACTTGAAGCCCAGGCCCCCCGGCTTGGCGGTCGGGGGCTGGACCTCACCGTTGCCGCTGTCGGCGGAGCCGGTGGCGGTCGCCGTGGTCGACTCCGGTGCCTCCGATGCGGACTCCGGCTCGGTCGCGGGGGCCTCGGCTGCTTCGCCGGCAGCCGTATCGGCCGGTGCCGCACCGTTACCGGATTCCGTTGCCGCCGGAGCGGATTCGGCAGCGGCGGGCTTCGCGGCGCCGGGGGCCTTGGGGCCGGGGCGCTTGAAGCCGGACTTCATCGCCAGACCCTTCGGCGCCACCGTCGGTTTGGTCTCGGTGGGGCCGGTGGACGTGGCGGTTTCCGCAGGAGCCTCCGCGGACGCGGCCTCGGCGGCGGGCGCCTCGGCAGCCTCGGCCTCGGCTTCGGCCGGGGCTTCGCTCGCGGGCTTGGCGCCCGGAGCCTTGGCCTTGCCCTTCATGGCGAGCCCCTTGCCACCGGGTGCCTTGGCGGCGCCCTTCATGGCCAGGCCGCCGGGCTTGGCGGTCGGCGCGGCCGGCGCCTCGGTGCTCTCGGCCGCCGGCGCTTCGGCGGCGGACGCCTCGGCCGCAGGGGCTTCGGCGGGCTTCGGAGTCGCCT
>NZ_BAFQ01000201.1 GCF_000308375.1 Nocardia aobensis NBRC 100429
ACCATAGCGGCGACCGCAGTACCTCTGCGGAGCTTCATTCGGTTTTCCAATCCGTCATCAGGGTTTGCCGCACGCAACTTCTCCGCGAGAGCCCACGCATCCGTCAGGCCATCAACCCCGACTTCAAACCTGACGGACCTCCCCGAGCAGTGTGAAGGTGCACACAGCAAGCAGGACGAGGTGAGCTTAGTCGAATACCCCGACCGAAAGCGAGAATTGTTATGTGCCCTAACAATTAAGGACCGATTCGCCAACTGTTCGTCTTTGCGGCGAGTAAGCCTGACCTGGCTCGAACACCGGATTTGCCGGGATTTACCGTGTCAGACGACCGCGACCACGCCAAAACCGCAGGCCAACACGTGAGAACGGTCACACCCTGAGTACGGTTGGACCCCACAACCTGGGATAGACCACTCGTGCATCATACGATGGACAGATAAGTTACCGGCGGGTAACTTACTGCCCGTTACGATACGAGCAACCAACGGCGACCCCAGCCCGGTCGCCGGAATGCTCGTGGAACCGAAGGAAGGTCGCGACATGAATGCCCTGACAGTGACGCTGGGCACGATTGGAGCGGTGCTCAGCCTGGTGTGCTGGGCGTCGTTCATCGGCGGCGCGTGGAAGATCTTCAGCGCGATCAGGGTCGGGCAGCCGGCGCCGGATCGTTGGCGACCGTTCTTCCCACGCCTCAAGACGATGCTGGTCGAGTTCATCGCGCATACCCGCATGAACAAATTCCGCACCGTCGGCTGGGCGCACTGGCTGGTGATGATCGGCTTCATCACCGGCGCCATCCTGTGGTTCGAGGCGTACGGGCAGACGTTCGATCCCGAATTCCATTGGCCGATCATCGGCAACTGGGGCGTGTACCACTTCTGGGACGAGCTGATGGGCATCGGCACCGTGGTCGGCATCCTGACGCTGATCACCATTCGCCAGCTCAATCACCCGCGGGTACCGCAGCGCCTGTCGCGCTTCAGCGGTTCGAAGTTCGGGCCCGCCTACGTGATCGAAGCGATCGTGCTGATGGAAGGCCTCGGCATGATCTTCGTCAAGGCAGGCAAGATCGCGCTGAACGGCGAGGGCAATCCGGCGACGGACTTCTTCACCATGCGGGTCGCCGAATTGCTGCCCGCCAACGCGACCATGGTGTCGATCTTCGCGTTCATCAAGCTGATGTCGGGCATGGCGTTCCTCTATTACGTGGGTCGCAACATCACCTGGGGCGTGGCTTGGCATCGGTTCTCCGCCTTCTTCAACATCTACTTCAAGCGCGAGGACGACGGCGGCGTCGCCCTGGGTGCGGCCAAGCCGATGATGTCCAAGGGTCGCGCCCTGGATATGGAGAACGTCGACCCCGATACCGACACCCTGGGCGCCGGCCGGATCGAGGACTTCTCCTGGAAGGGCTGGCTGGACTTCACCACCTGCACCGAATGTGGTCGCTGCCAGAGCCAGTGCCCGGCCTGGAACACCGGTAAGCCGCTCTCGCCGAAGCTGCTGATCATGTCCCTGCGGGACCACGGTGCGGCCAAGGCTCCGTATCTGCTCGCCGGTGGCCGCAAGGATATGGGCGGCGACGAGGTCGGCCTGGTCGATGCCGAGGGCAAGCCGAACGAGGCCGCGCTGGCGAAGATCTCCGAGGCGGCCAAGGCCGAGGCCGAGCGTCCGCTGGTCGGCGGCGAGGATGTCAACGGCATCATCGATCCCGAGGTGCTGTGGTCCTGCACCACCTGTGGCGCCTGTGTCGAGCAGTGCCCGGTGGATATCGAGCACGTCGACCACATCATCGATATGCGTCGCTACCAGGTTCTGATCGAATCGGAATTTCCCTCCGAGCTGGCCGGCCTGTTCAAGAACCTCGAGAACAAGGGCAACCCCTGGGGTCAGAACGCCAAGGATCGGCTGAACTGGATGTCGGAGCTGGACTTCGATATTCCGGTATTCGGTCAGGACGCCGAAAGTTTCGACGGGTACGAATATCTGTTCTGGGTCGGCTGTGCCGGCGCCTACGAGGATCGCGCCAAGAAGACCACCAAGGCCGTCGCGGAACTGCTCGCCACCGCCGGCGTGAAATTCATGGTGCTGGGTGCGGAGGAAACCTGCACCGGTGACTCGGCTCGCCGCGCGGGCAACGAATTCCTGTTCCAGCAGTTGGCGATGCAGAACATCGAAACGCTGAATTCGGTCTTCGAGGGTGTGGAACCGTCGAAGAAGAAGATCGTCGTCACCTGTGCGCACTGCTTCAACGCGCTCAACAACGAGTACCCGCAGGTGGGCGGCACCTACGAGGTCGTGCACCACACCCAGCTACTCAACCGGCTGGTGCGGCAGCGCAAGCTCGTGCAGGTGAAGCCGGTGTCGGAGAAGGTCACCTACCACGACCCCTGCTACCTGGGCCGGCACAACAAGATCTACAACGCGCCGCGTGAGCTGATGGCCGCCTCGGGCGCGAACGTCACCGAGATGCCGCGCCACGGCGAGCGGTCGATGTGCTGTGGCGCCGGTGGCGCCCGGATGTGGATGGAGGAACAGCTCGGTAAGCGAGTCAACCTCGACCGGACCGACGAGGCACTGGCCACCCTGGACGGCGGCAACTCGCCGTCGCTGATCGCCACCGGCTGCCCCTTCTGCCGCGTGATGCTCACCGACGGTGTGACCGCGCGCAAGGATTCCGGCGAGGTCGGCCAGGGCGTCGAGGTCGTGGATGTCGCGCAGCTGATGCTGCAGTCGATCGACCGGGTCGAGCCGGCGGCACTGTCGGAGAACCTGAAGGTGATCCAGCAGCCCAAGGCTCCCGAACCGGTCGCCGAGACCGCGGCACCGGCCGCCGAAGCGGCAGCCGCGCCGACGGCCGAGCCCGAGGCCGAGGCCCCGCCG
>NZ_BAFQ01000200.1 GCF_000308375.1 Nocardia aobensis NBRC 100429
GCGTCAGTTCCCGCAGGCGTTCGCGGGCGCGTGGCTCGACGACGCCGGTAAGGCCGTGGTGGCGCTGGCTCCGGGCCAAGGCCTCGACGACGCGAAGAAGGCCGCTCAGGACGCCGGATTCGGCGTGAAGGACGTGGCCAAGAGCCAGACCGTGCTGCGCAGCGAGAAGAACGCCTTCCAGCAGTGGCTGTCGGGCCAGCCCGAGGGTGTCGCGCAGGCCGTGCGCGGTGTCGTGATCGACACCGTCAACAACAGCATCGCGGTGCGCGTGGACAAGGCCGGCGTGCCGATGCCGGGCTTCGTCGACCCGGCGCACGTGATCGTGATGGCCGCACCCCCGGTCGGCCCGCCGGAGTCGGACCCGCAGGTGAAGCCGATCGCCGGTGAGCAGCCCAACGCGCCCCGCGCGGGCGGCGACTCCTACGCGTCGGTGGCCGGCAAGATGCAGCTGGTCTGCTCCACCGGATTCAACGGCGAGGACCGCAACGGCAACCCGGTGAACATCACTGCCGGACACTGCGATCCGAACATCCCGGCGGCCGGTACCGCGAACGCGCCGGGCATGTTCGAGCTGCTGCCGGGCAACCACATCGGCGCCCAGCTGGGCTCGTTCCAGAAGTCGATCCTGGGCAACCAGGACTACTCGATCGTCTCGATCGACGCCGGCAGCCGGGATCGCTTCGCCAACAACCTCGTTCGGGTGCCGGGCGCCGCGCCGATCGCGATCACCGGTGTGGCCGACCCCGTCGTCGGCGCGCCGGTCTGCAAGTCGGGTTCGCGCACCGGCTTCAGCTGTGGCGTGGTGAACGCGGTGGATCAGACCGTCCAGGTCGGTGACCGCGATCTGACCCAGTCGTTCTCGGCGAACATCTGTGCGCTGCCGGGTGATTCGGGCGGCCCGATCGTCACCGGCACCCTGGCACTGGGCATCTCCAGCGCCTCCTCGGTGGCCGACTACCCGATCTGCGAGATCCCGAACCTGATCGGTGCCCTGACCGGTGATGCGCCGCAGCTGTTCGCGCAGCCGGTGAACCAGGTGCTCTCCGACAACCCGGGTCTGCGGATTCGCACCAACTGAGCGCTTCGAGCATCGTCGAGGGCCCGGCAGAAATGCCGGGCCCTTGTCGTTTCCGCGGAAGCTGTCGTCTCAGCGGGAGCTTGCGATGGCCCCACCCGCCGGCTGCCGTCCCGAACTCGTGTTCACCCGGCTGGTGCATGCTGGAGTTATGTGTCTGGTGTTGATCGGGTGGCGCGCGCATCCGGAGTATCGGCTGATCGTGGCGGCCAATCGGGACGAGTTCTACACGCGCCCAACCGAATCGATGCGATGGTGGCCGGAGCGGCCGAATCTGCTGGCCGGACGTGATCTCGGAGCCCCGAACGGCGTGCCGGGCACCTGGCTGGGAATCGTCCCCGAGGCCGGTCGTTTCGCGACCGTCACCAATGTGCGCGGCCCGGCCGAGAAGCGCATCGATGCCCGCTCCCGCGGCGCTCTGCTGATGGATTATCTGACCGGCTCCGCGGCACCGGAGAAGTTCGTTCGCACCGCTGCGGCCGATCTGGACGACTACAACGGTTACAACCTGGTCGTCTCCGATCTGGAGACACTGTGGTGGCACAGCAATCGCAGCGCGGCCACTCCGCTGGCCCTGCCGCCCGGAGTGCACGGGCTGTCCAATGCCGCCCTGCTCGGCTCGGCCGCACCCGGCTCCGGACGGCCGACGGGCATCGCGGATCGTCACACCGCCGCAGGCGTGGGCGGCGTGCACACCGACACCGGTGCCACGGCGTGGCCGAAGGTGCGCGACGGCGTGCGCGCGCTGGGCGCGGTGGTCGGTTCCCCGGCGGTGGAGGACTACTTCGACGTCTTGGCCGACCGCACCATCGCACCCGATGCCGAACTACCGCACACCGGATTGTCGCCGGAGCAGGAACGCTCGGTATCGGCCCGCTTCGTCGCCAACGACTGGCACGGAACTCGTTGCAGCACAGTACTTCTGGTGCGCGAGGACGGGCGGTTCGAGATCGCCGAACGGTCCTTCGCGGAATTCGGGAAACCGCTCGGCGAGGTGAGTTACACGGGTCGGCTCCGGATGCACACGGCCTGACCGCCGCAACGACGAGCCCAACGACAACGGCCCGTCTTCCGCGAGGAAGACGGGCCGTACACGTCCCGGAGCCGGCTGATCACCGGCTCCGCGCCGTGAATTACCTGGGCTGGTTGGCCTGCTGCGGCTGACCGCTGGCCGCCGCCATGGCCGCATCCGACCACTGGGTGCTGCCGTCGGCAGCCTGCATGGTGTTGACCAGCTCGACGCCCGCGGCGACGAGAGCAGGGCCGCCCACGGCGACGGTGCCCACGATGCCGCCGACGCCCGCGCCGGTGACCAGACCCGGGATGCAGCCCGCGACGATCGTGACGACACAGCCGATCACGGCGCCGATGGCGGTGCCGACGAAGCCACCGATCGCGGTCGCCAGACCGAACTTGGTGGCGAAGTCGCTCATCGCGCGCTGGTTCTCGATCGGCGAGGCGACGTCCTTGGCGACCAGAACCGGCTTATCGGCCTGGATCGGCGTCTGCTGGTCGGCCTTGGTCTCCGCGACCGCGGCCACGGGGGCGGCGGCAACCGGCTTGGTCAGGTCGACATTGCCCGGCTTGTCCGGGGTCAGCTCGAGCACCGTGCCGTTGTCCTTGAGCACGGGCTTGATCGGAATCTGAACGCCCGCGATCCGGTAGTCGATCGGCATCTCCAGGGCGACATTGCCGGCCTGATCCTTGATGTCGACGACCTGCTGCTTCTGATCAGGAGTCGCGCCGTGCTTCTCCACAAGCTCGAACGTGCCGTTCTTGAGCTTGGTGACGACCGTCTTGTCGACCAGTTTGGTGGAGTAGTCGATCCCCGGCTTGGCGTCGGCGGCCGGAGCCGGGGCTGGTGCAGGGTCGGCGTTGGCAGTTCCCAACGCCACGGTCATTGCGCCGATG
>NZ_BAFQ01000199.1 GCF_000308375.1 Nocardia aobensis NBRC 100429
GGCGGACACGCCCGCCCCAGGTCGGCGCCGAGTCCCGCGCCGAGTCCGAGGCCCGTACCGGCCTCGATTCCGGTTTCTCCGCCGAGCGCGGCCCCGGCTCCCAGGTTGGCTTCACTGATCGCCCCCGCCTCGCCGGCCACACCACCGGCGAGCCCGCCGCTACCACCGGCCGCCGCGCCGAGTCCACCGTTGGCGGCCGCCCCGCCCCCGGCCGCCACGATGGCGGCGAGCTGCGAGCCGCCGGTGACCAGGGCGGATTCGGCGACCATCGGCGCCACGGCGGCGATATCTTCCGGCGTCACCGCCTCCAGCCCGGCCGCGCACAGCGATTCGGTCGGGTTGGTGCAGTAACCGACGGCGGCCTCGTGGTCGCGCAACAGGTTGAGGATGAATTCGAGAATGGCGTTCGGGGTCATCGCAGATCGTCTCCTGGATCGGCGGACCATCGTGTCGATCCGCAGCAGTCGAATTGCCTTTCACGCTAAGAAGCTCCGGCGTTACGCGAAACGGGGCGAATCCCCTGATTTCCGTATCGGTGCCGATAGGGGATTCGGGAGCATTAGGGGACTTTCCCCGAACCTTCCGGATCAGCGGTAACGACGGCCCCCCGGCAACCGACAGTGGGATAGATCGTGACGACCGTAAATATTCGTGACGACCGCAAATACCAACGACAGGGGTTCTCGAATGACACAGGGCCTGACGCTCGGCATCACGGTCGGGTCGTCGCGCACGGTTGCCGCGACCGGCTCCACTTCCGCGAGCGCCGACCCGGAAAATGTCTCTGTTCACATTCGTCGCCACCGTTTCGGATCGGCGCCCGAATTGTCGGAGAATCTATTGTCCCGCGTGGGCGATCCGGTCGATATCCTCCTGCCCGACGGCTCCTCGGTCGCTGCCGCCGATCTGGTCGCCGAAACGATCTCCCAGGTCGTCGCCGATTTCGATCCGGATTCCACGGTCGCGACGGTGCCGGCGTGGTGGCCGGCACACATCGTCGAGGCCCAGCGCCGCGCGCTCGACCGCGCCGGCGCAGAGGCGGTGGTCCTGGTCTCCGAACCGCTCGCCGCGCTCCGCCGGCTCGAGGCGAGCACTCCCTTCCCGGCCGATACCCCGGTTGTGGTCTACGACTCCGGCGCCACCGGTACCACGGTCTCGGTGGTCGGTTCCGGTCCGCACTCGGGACTACTGGGCGAACCGGTTCGCTCCACCGAGGTGTCCGGCGCCGAATTCGATCTGCTGACGATGCGCTACGTGCTGGCAAATGCATTGGGAGAAACGGATTTCGATCCGTTCGACCCGGTTGTCGAACGCGAATTGTCGATACTGCGAAACCGTTGCGCCGATGCGAAACACCGGCTTTCGACCGACACCGCCACGGTGGTGCCGGTCCGCCTGGCCGGTATCGCGCGCGATGTACGCCTGGTCCGGGACGACGTGGAGGATCTGTTCCGCGGTCCGCTCGCGGATTCGCTGAGCCTCGTGCACGAGGCGGTCCGCCGCGCGGGGGTGGGCATCGACCAGGTGGGCCGAATTCTGCTCACCGGCGGCGGCGCTTCGATCGGCCTGCTCACCGAACTGATCTCCGGCGAGTTCGCGATCCCGATCGCCCCCGTCGCCGATCCCGGTTCGCTCAGCGCGCGCGGAGCGACCTTGCTCGCCGCGGACCTGTACACCGAATCTCGGCGTCATGCCGCGGACCTGGCCGTACCCGATTTCCAGCCCGATTTCGCTGAGGCGCAACCGGTTTCCGACGACGCCACGACCACGGCCCTGCCGGCGGTCGGCGACCGGGCCACCGTCGAACCGCCGCCGGCCGATACCGCGCCGTACGGAACCAGCCGGTGGCGCCGCGTCGCCTTCATCGCCGGCGCCGCGATCGCCGTGGGCGCGGTCGCCACCGGCACCCTGGCCCTGGGCACCGCGGGAAGTCCCTCGAACTCGTCGCCCTCCCCCGCGGCGGCGACATCCGCGGCTCATGCGGCGTCGACCTCGGCCGGAGTCGCCCCGGCCGGCGCCACCGACCCCGCGCATCCGACGGCGGGCAACCCGGCGACGGCCGCGAACCACACCGGCACGGCCGCCGACAACTCCGCGGGGACCCCGGCCGCGGGCACGGCAGCGGCGAACTCGCCCGCTCCGAATCCGGCGGGGGCGAATGCTCCCGCACCCGAATCCGCCGCGGCGCCCGCGCCGAACGCTCCGGCACCGAATTCCCCGGCGCCCGATTCCCCCGCGCCCAACAGCCCCGCACCGCAGGCGCCGCCGCAGGTGCCGGTGCAGACTCCCTCGGCGCCGTCGGCTCCCTCCCAGCCCACAGTGCCGAGCTCTCCCGGCGGTTCACTGGGCAACGTCTTGAACAACGGGCTCGATCAGGCGGGTAACGCAGTCGACACGGCCGTGCAGCTCCCAGGCCAAGTGCTGCCCCACAAAGGCAACTGAGGATCGGTGACAGTGGTCGGCAACCTCGCGGTCGCATTCGGCGCCATTCCGGGCGCGCGGGAGATTCTCCGGGAATTGGATTCGGGCTCGCCGGATCCGCTCGTCTACCTGATTCGGGGACGGGGCGGCACCGGGAAGACCACGCTGCTCACGGCTGTCCGAAACAGATTGCGGCGCAGCGGTATCGGCTGTTTCGACGACGTGAGCGCGACGACCACGCCGCCGGACACCCGCGCCGCCGTGGTCGTCGACGACGCGCACACCCTGGACCAGTTGCAGCTGGAAAAGCTCTGTGCCGCCGTGGAATCGGATCCGCGCACGATCATCGTCGCGACCCGGCCGCAACCGCACGACACCGCCCTGCGCGCCCTGGCGGACGCGGTGTCGCGGCGCGGCCGGGTGGTCGAACTCCGCCCGCTGGGGACCGCCGATATCGCTCCGTTCGCCCGCGAATTGGGGATGACCGTGCCGCGCTCGGTCGCCGACCACATCCACCGGCACACCGGCGGTATCCCCGGTGGTGTGGTGGCGGCGCTCACGGCGGCGTGTGCCACCCGGCTCGAGGGCGGAATCGAGGCGGTCGATCAGGCCGTGACCTCGTGGGCGCGAACGCTTCTCGACGACACCGAACCGCAGCTGCTCGAGGTCCTGACGGTCGCCACGACCGGCGCCGGCCTCGATCCGAGTGAGCTGGCCGAGGTGCTCGGCACCGACGAGGCGACGGCGGTCGGACTCGTCGACCGGGCCCGCGCCGGAGCCCTGATCACCGACGCCGACCTGTTGCTGAGTCCCGCCATCGAACCGCTGCGCACCCTGGTCGGCGAACGCCGGTTCGTCTCGATTCAGCGCCGCCTGCTCACCGCCCGTCTCGAGGCCGGGCTCCTGCGCGACCACACGGCCCTGCAGCTCGCCGAATCCGGGGTCCGCGACGAGCGACTTGCCGAATTCCTCCGCGCCGCGGCCGACAACGCGGGCAGTGAGGCGAGTCGCTACTACACCGCCGCCGTGGCCAGTGGGTACGAGGCGCAGCGAATCGCCGTCCCCCGCGCCACCGCGGCGGTATTCGGCGGCGACGACGAATCCGCCTTGCGCTTGGCCGAACCCGTGCTCGCGCGCACCGACGCCGAACCCGCGGAACTGGCCGCCGCCGTGCGGATCTGCGCGAGCGTCCAGGCTCGCCGCGGGCTGATCGGCCGGGCCGTACAGCTGTATTCGTGGCTCGGCACGACCCGTACCGGCGCCGACTGGGCGACCGCCGCGGCGGTGTTCCACCTCGCCGGCGCGGTCGGCGACGCGCGGGCGGTGTCGGGTTCGGCGGCACAGTGGCCGCCCACGGAAACCAACGCCCGCACCGGTCGGTTCGCGACCGCGCTGGCGCAGAGCATCACCGGCGAATCCCGCAGTGCCGCAACCTCGGCCGCGGCCGCCCTGATCCAGCTGGCCCGCACCGCGGCGCCGGAGGACCGCATGCTGCCGTGCGCTCCGGTCGCGCTGGCGACACTGCTGTGCCTGAGTATGGGCGAGCCCCGCCGCGCCGCCGACGCTCTGCGCGGCACCGATCCGCACGATCCGCAGATCCGGGTGCTGACGGCCTGGACGGCGATGCTCGGTGGCGACGAACAGACCGCGGCGAAGACGGTCGCGGCCGTCGACACCACCGCCCTGCCGCCGCGCGATCGGCTGCTCGCGCACGGCGTCCTGGTCGGACTGGCCCGCCGCGCGGGTGATCACGGCGTCCTGCTGCGCGCCTGGGAGGCCGCCTATCCGACCTTCGACGAGGTCGACGCCGACCTGCCCGCCCTGCTGCCGATCGGTGAACTGTGGCTGGCCGCCATCCGCCTCGGTGAACAGGAGCGGATAACCCGGCTGGTGGAGGCGGCGCGAGATGTGCTGCGCAGCGCGGGAAATCCCCCGGCGTGGGCGAATGTATTCCACTGGTACGAGATTCAGGCCGCGATCGCGCACGAGCGCCCGGACGAACTGATGCCGCCCGCTCGACTGCTGAAAACGGCTGCGCAGGCGGGTGATCCGCATGCCGCGATCCTCGCCGACGCGGGACGCACCTGGGTGCTGGTGCTGCGCGGTGAGGTCGCCGAGGATCGGGTGACGGCGGCGGTCCGACGCCTGGCCGCGATCGGCATGGTCTGGGATGCCGCCCGGCTGGCCAGTGAGGCGGCGTTGAGCGCGGGCGATCCGGCCACCGCGACGGCCCTGCTGAAACTGGCCCGCACGGTGCGCACCGGCTCCCGGCCCTCGGCCGCGCCCGAGCGGACCCCGGCCGCCCCGCGCGCCGCGACGACCCCCGAACCGGCGGCCGCCTCGGTCCTCAGTGAACGCGAGCGCGAAGTGGCCGAACTGGTCCTGCTGGGCCTGACCTACCGTGAAATCGGCGCTCGGCTGTACATCTCCGCGAAGACGGTGGAGCATCATGTCGCGCGGATCCGGCGTCGAATCGGGGCCGGGTCGCGCTCGGAGTTATTGTCGATGCTCCGCGCAATGGGACACGGTTCGTTACTCGTGTGATCGGCGCGCTCGAGACACCGAAGCGAGGTATTGAGGATGGCCACAGGGGTGGGCCTGCGGATCGCCGAGGACGAATGCGTCGCGGCGATCGTCACCAGCGGTGGCGAGACCGACGAGACGCCCGAACCCCTGTACATCGCGCGCGAGTCGGTGCTGCACATGTCCGACGACGGCGACACCGCACTCGGCGGTGAGGCGCCGCCCGGACATACCCACTCGATCACCGGATTCGTTCGCGCGGTCGGCGATCCCGCCGGTATCACCGTGGACGACGGGGAGGCCTACCGCGCCGAGGATCTGGTGGCGACCGCGATGTTCTGCCTGATCAACCTGGCCGCCGAACATCTGAACGGCCCGGCCGAGTTCTACGCCACCCACCCGGGTGACTGGCCCGCCGAGCATGTGCGCGGTTTGCGCGAGGCCCTCGACTACCTGGGTTTGCGTTCGGTGGTTCTGGTCAGCGAGGCCGACCTGCCCGCGGCCGGCGACAGCCGCGGACCCGCGCGCGATGCCGCCCGGGCGGCCCTGGCCGCCGTGCTCGCCACCCCGGCCGGAACCACTCCGCCCGATCCTGCCGGCGCCGAGAACGCGCTGGTGGTCACCGATGTGCTGCCCGCGGTGCAGGCCTCCGACGCCACCATGCAGGCCTATTCGGCGGCCGTGCCGGCGGTCGAACCGCCGCCCGCCCCCGCCACCCCGACCGTGGCCGTTCCGGCGGCAGAGGTGGTCCCACCGCCCGAACCGGTGAAGAAGCGTCGCGTACCCCTGCTGATCGCCTCGGCGGCGGCCGTCGTGGGACTGATCGTCGGCGGGATCGCCGTAGCACTGATGTATCGCGACAGCAGCCCGACGCAGGTGCCCGCCTCCGATGTCTCCGGACAGGCCGACGCCCGCACCCAGCCGGTGACGACGACGATCCAGCCCCCGCCACCGCCACCACCGGCCACCACGGTCGAGCAGCAGCCGCAGGAGTATCCCGAAACCACCACGGAGACCACACCTGCGCCTCCGCCGCCACCGGCCGTCACCCCGACCACTGCGCCGCCCAGCTTGCCCACGACCACGTCCAGGCGGCCGACGACCACACCCCGGACCACCACGACCGCCCCCGGCGGCCTGCCGGAGTTACCGCTGCCGGGCTTCCAGGTGCAGTAGTCCGCCAACTCCGTGATGATTTCGTAGCGAAACTCACGCCGTTGTGCCCTAAAGTGATGCGCTGACCGGTCGTCCCGGACTTTGCACCGGGCGGACGGTCTGCTTGATGGTCGAGGGCTGTTGCCACCCAATGGTTTACCGCCCACGGGTGGCCGGCACGTATGTGCCTGACGAAGGGACTCCATGCGCAAGTTGGCGGCGCGTCGCGCCACGATCGGACGCGCCTCGGTGGCACGCGCGTCGATGAAAACCGCTGCTGTCGCCCTCGCTTCGACCCTTCTGCTCGGCCCGTGGATCGCCACATCGCCCGCGTTCGCCGATCCCGCGCCCGCCCAGTCGGCAGCCGACCAGCTGCCGCCGGAACTGGTGCAGGCCATCGGCCGCGATCTGAAGATGTCGCCCGCGGAGTATCTGGACCGCGCCGCCCGCGCTCAGCAGTTGCGCGACTACGCCCGCGACTTCCGGTCCTCACATCCGCAGGCCTTCGCCGGTGCCTGGCTCGGCGCCGACGGTAAGCCGGTGATGGCGGTGACCTCGCTCGACGCCGCGCGCATCGCCAACTCCGCCGGCTATCAGACTCGCCTGGCACCGATTTCGGCCGACAACTTGGAGAGCTCACTCGACCAGCTCGTCAAGTGGATCGGCGGGCTGCCGCGGGAACTGTCGGCCGGAATCAATTCGGTCGCCATCGATTTCCTGAACAGCCAGCTGGTGCTGAGCGTCGCGAACACCCCGGCCGGTCACCTGCTGAACCTTCCGACGCTGATCGCCAACGTCAAGGTCGTGCTCTCGCCCGACGGCGGCGGTCCGGTCGAGCATCGCCCGATGGCCGGTGACACCTACATCAGCGCACCCACCTCCCTCGACGATTCCGCGCTGAAGTCGGTGGACGTCTGCTCCTTCGGATTCAACAGCATCGACGCCGCGGGAAACGCGCTGAACATCAGTGCCGGACACTGTGATCCGAATGTGGGCAAGGGCGACTCCGAGGCCGGGGTCTACCTGCCGAATCTGCGCAATCTGAAGGCCAGCCCGCAATTCGGCACCTTCGTGAAGGCGCAACTGGGCGGCAGCACCGGACTGGACTACTCGGTGATCAAGCTCAACGAGCGCGCGATCACCGCCGGGATGGATCAGCCCTCGGTGCGCGGCGCCAACGGCACCACCCTCACCCTGACCGGAGTCGCCGAGCCGATCACCGGCGCCCCGATCTGCAAGTCGGGCCAATCGTCCACCTTCACCTGCGGATTCGTGGTCGCCGACCGGGTCGAGACGGCACTGTTCACCGCCGAGGGCGAATCCAAGACGGTGCGCGGCTTCGCCAGCTCGGCGTGCACCCTCGGTGGCGACAGCGGCGGCGCGATCGTCTCGGGCACCCTCGCCCTGGGCATCACCAGCGGTTCCAACGCCGCCGACGCACCCGATTGCAAGGCCGCCAACATGGACCTGGCGCAGTACGGCGGCACCGCCACGCTGGGCATCCCGATCCGGCAGATCCTCAGCGATATCGACGCCAATTCCGGTGGCGGACTGGGCGCCGGCATCACGGTGCGCACTCGCCCGAACGTGGGCTGACGATCCTTCCATCGCGCCGAGGGGCACGTTCGCAGGCCGAACGTGCCCCTCGGCGCGATCCGGGCCGGGTGAACAGCGGGTATCGATTTCCGGTATGCCCGGTGTGAGTTCGGCCAAAGACCGCGACAAGTAGGCATAGCCGCGCAAACCCCATATAGTCGCCTCATGCTCCTGCCACGCATCCGACTTTCGTCCGCCGCGGGACGTGCCCCGCGCACCCGCCTCCGCAGCGCGGCCGTCGCCGCCTCGGCGGCGGTTCTGGTTCTCGGGCCGCTCGCGGCGACCTCTTCCGCGGACCCCGCGCCCGCCCCGGCGCCCGCCCTGCCCGCCGAGCTG
>NZ_BAFQ01000198.1 GCF_000308375.1 Nocardia aobensis NBRC 100429
GAAAGCAGGGCCCGGCCGGCGGGCCGGGACAGGGCTCGGGCGGGCCGGGACAGCGAGTCGGAGCCGGTCCGAACGGCCCGGCTCAGCAGGGTCCTGCCGGTGGCCCCGGTACGCAGGGCCGTGGACAGGGCCCTCAGCGTCCCGGCGGACCGAACCCGCAGGGGGCGGGTCCGCAGGGTCCGGGGGCACCGGGCCCGAACGCCCAAGGCCCGGGCGGGCACGGACCGCAGGGGCAGGGTTCGCCGGGGCCTCAGGGTCAAGGTGGGCACGGTCCAGGGGCACCCGGACAGCGTCCGGGTGGGCCGGGGATGTCCGGAGCAGCCGCAGCGCTCGGCGCGCAGGGCCTGAAAGGCCCTGCGGCGCAAGGTGGTCAAGCCCCGCGCCCCGGCGGCGCGCCGTCACCTGCCGACACCAAGATGACTGCGCCGACACTGTCCGCACAGCCGAACGGGCCGGGCGCACCGGGTGGGCCCAACCAGCCCGGCGGACCGGGACAGGCGGGTACGCCGAACCAGCCGGGCGGACCCCAGTCGGTCACCCCGCGCCCGATGGCACAACCGCAGCGGGTGCCGGCGGCGGAACCGGATGCGGCGCCGGGGCAGGCCGCGCGCAGTAAGCGCTGGTTGTTGCTCGCCGGCGGTGCGGTCGTGGTGGTGATCGTCGCGATCGTGGCGGTGGTCGCCCTGGCCACCGGCGGTTCCGACAATTCACCGGAGGCAAAGGTCAAGGGCGCGGTCAACAGCTACACGAACGCATTGGCGTCCGGGAACCTGAGCCAGCTGCAGTCCGCGACGTGCGGCAAACTGCACGACTTCTACCAGAACATCGCACCCGATCAGTACGCCGGCGTGCACAAGCTGGCGGTGGATCAGAAGAAGATCCCGAAGGTCGCGGGCGTGGACGGCGTCCAGATCACCGGGGACAAGGCCGTCGCTCAGGTCGACGTCTACACCGATGCCGATCCGAGCCGCTCGACCGTCCGTACCTTCGATCTGCAGCAGACCGACGGTGGCTGGAAGGTGTGCGATCCCGCCGGCGCCGCGCAGTAGCCGCGCCGGAGTCGATGATGTGCGTCACCTCGGTGTCACATCGCGCCGGTTGCCGGCGATGCACATCACAGACACCTGGTCAGCGGTCCGGTACGCCGATAGCATGGCTCGGATTGTCACGCCGCCGACCCTCCACTGATCCGTTCCGGGGTGGTCGACCGGTGCTGTCGTTTACGCAGTAAGAATCGAGCAGGGAGCAAGGGACATGCCGGAGCTGGCACCCGACGCGCCGGCATCCACGGCACTGGCCGGTCGGCACTACCGGATTCGGGACCGCTACGAGGTGGGCAGGGAGAAGGTCCGCGAATTCGCGCGAGCCGTGCAGAATCATCACCCCGCCCACCACTTCGAGGCCGACGCCGCCAAGCTCGGCTGGGATGCCGTCATGGCGCCGCCGACCTTCGCCTCGGTGCTCGGCATGGCGACCACGCAGGCCCTGCTCGACAGCGTGCTCAGCGAATACGACCTGTCGCAGATCCTGCAGACCGATCAGGTGTTCCACATCCACCGCCCGATCCTGGCCGGCGACGTCCTGCGCAGCGAGGCCGAGATCGAATCGATCCGCCATTTGCGCGGAAACGATTTCATCACCGTGAAGGCCACCGTTCTCGATGCCGAGGACACCGTCGTCCAGGTGGGTATCACCACCATCGTGGCGCGCCTGGGCGCCGAGGTCGACGCCGATATCGTTCGGCTGGTCGACGGTGTGGTCATGCATCGCCGGGAGGTCGGCGCGACCACCCCCGAGGTGCTGATCCCGATCGGCGCCGAGGAGGCCACCCCCGAACCCGCGCGCGCCGACTCGCGCAGGGCCGTGACCGTCGACACCCAGCCGAATTTCGACGATCTCGCGGTCGGCGACCGGTTACCCGCGGCGACGATGCGCCTCACCCGCGGCGATCTGGTCAACTACGCCGGTGTGGCGGGTGACCCCAACCCGATCCACTTCAGCGATCGCGCCGCCGAACTGGCCGGCCTGCCCACCGTGGTCGCGCACGGCATGCTCACCATGGGTCTGGGCGCGCACTATCTGACCTCGTGGCTCGGGGATCCGGGGGCGATCCAAAGCTACAGCGTGCGCTTCTCCGGATACGTTCCGGTGGAACGTTTTTCGCCGGCCGCGATCGAATTCTCCGCCAGGATCAAGTCTCTGGATCCGGAGCGGCGGGTCGCGACGATTCTGCTGAGCGCCACCTCCGCGGGCAAGAAGCTGTTCGGCCGCGCGCTGGCCGAGGTCCAGTTGTCCTGAACCGCGATCGCGCGCGTCAGTCCAGCCGGGCGTGCATCAGGTAGACGTTGTAGTCGCTCCACGTGCTGATGGTGAAGTAGAGATCCGACGACGTCGACCACGGATGGATGAATCCGCCGTAGAGTTCGGGATATTCGGCCGAGACGGGCACCAGCGCCGAACTCGGTGACCACACCCCCTGCGGTGCATTCGATTCCCGCACCACGACCGCGGCCTTCGCGGTGTCGAGATAGCTCATCTGCCAGACACCACGAGCGCTGTCGTAGCGCACCGACAGCTCACCGACCGGCCCGTCGACGATCGGTGTGGCGGACGCGGCGCCACCGACCGGGGTCCAGTTTCCGTCGCGCCAGTACTGATAGGCCGAGGTGTCGAGCACCTCGTCCTTGGGCACCCGGGCGAGGCCGACCGCGCCGAGCCGCGTATTCGGTGTGCCGAACAGGTAGACGTAGTCGCCCTGCGGCACCATCGCCGACACCTGGAAATTCGCGAGCCCGAAGATGTTGTCCCAGTGCGCGTGCGGATCCTTGGTCCAGGTCTGCCCGTGGTCGTCGGAGTACGCGATGCCGCCGTAGTTGGTGTAGAAGGTGCCGGGCAGGCTGTTCCAGGTCCGAATCGACATGTAGCTCATGAACTGCCGGCTGCCGTCGGCCGAATCCCGATGCGGTAGCGCGAAACCCGAGGTCGGAATGGTGGTGATCTCGATATTGTCCTGCTTGCGACTGGCGAGCACCTCGGCGGCGTGACAGCGGTCGTCGGCGACCATGCGGTCGATGATCATGCCCTTGTCCAGGTCGCGATTCGTGCTGAACGCGAGCAGATTGCTGCGCCAGTCCTCACCCATCCCGCCCGGCGGATGGAAGTCGTGACCGACGGTGTCGCCGAAGGCCGTCGCGATCTCCCCCGGCCCGCTCTCCCACATGATGCCCAGGTCGGTGCCGGCGACCTGCCAGCGCTTGTCGGTGCGGTTCACCGAATTCGCGCCGGTCTCCTTGGCTACCTCGCGGACTCGGCTCACCTTCGGCGCCGGCCGCGCGGCCACCACCGGCCCCGGTTCGGTCGGCGGCGCGGCTCGCGGCGGCGCGGGCGGTTCGGGTTCGGGTGAGGGCCCGGGCGGCAGCGCGAAATAGAACGGCTTCGGCTTCAATAGCACTTCCGGCACGCCGAGCCGGTTCAGCAGGCCGGGCGGGGGCGGCGGACCGTCGGTGAGGTCCGGGCACGGGCTGACGCACGGATCGGCCGGCAGATCCACGCTCGTGCGCTTCGGAATCGCGGGCGGCGGTGCTTGATCGACGGTCACCACCGGATACGGGACCGGCACCTCGAGCTTCTTCGGCACCACCGGCTCGTGCACGGGGACGGGATCGGTGGCACACGGCCCGGCGCCGGGAACCGTTGCCGCCGAACCGGTCCCGGGCTCGGCGACGGCAGCCCCGGGTAGCCCGACCAGCAGTCCGGCGCCCAGCAACACCACTGCGACCGAAGCCGGTACGCGCACACGCATCCGCAACCCCTCGCCGACCGATGATTTCCCCTACCCGCGACCTCGCTCCGCGGACAGCACCCGCGCCGACCCTACCCGGGCGATGCCGCGCCACGGCGGTTATCGCGCACCCGCGGGTGTGTCCGGCGCGGCCTATTCGGTCTCGGCCTCGAAACTCAGCACCGTCGAACCGATCCGGATGAGTTCCCCGCCGAACAGCATGGTGCCGCTGTCGACGACCACATCGTCGACGTAGATGCCGTTGGCCGAGGCCAGATCCTTGATCAGCATCCCGGCCCGGCTGGGCAGCACGTGCGCGTGATAACGGCTGACCTTCGGATCGTCGAGGATCAGATCGTTGTCGGTCATGCGGCCGATCTTCAAGCCGCCCTTGGCGATCGGCACCACCCGGCCGTCCGCCAGCCGCAGCCGTCCGGCGCGTGCGCTGCGCGGGGTTTCGGTGACGGTTTCGGTCATCGCCTTGGCCATCCGCTCGACCTGGGCGATGGCCATCGTGTTGAGCGGTTCCTGGCGCAGGACGCGCTTCTCCAGTTCGGCCAGCGCCGGCCCCGGATCGATGCCGAGTTCGTCGGCGAGTATCGCGCGCACCCGGCGGCAGGCCTCCAGCGCGTCGGCCTGGCGGCCGGACAGGTACAGCGCGGTGATGAGCTGGACCCACAGCGGTTCCCGCATCGGATGCTCGTTCGTCATCGCCACCAATTCGCCGACCACCGACGAGGCTCGGCCACAAGCGATTTCGGCATCTACGCGGGCGGATGCGACCAGCAGGCGTTCCTCGTCCATCGCGGTGGCGAAGGTGTCGGCGAAGCGGGTGCCGGACAGATCGTCGAGGGCCTTGCCGCTCCACTGTTCCAGTGCCGCACCGTACAACCGCGACGCGCCCTCGTGGTCGCCCGCCGCGGCGGCCTCGATCGCGGCCTTGTGGGTGGCCTCGAATCGGCCCAGATCGCACTCGTCGTCGGTGATCTCGAGTCGATAGCCGGAGGATTCGGTGCGCAGCACCGCGGCCGAGTCGACTCCCGAATTACGCAGCGCCTTACGAATATTGGAGACGAACACCTGCAGGCTCGCCTGATAGGAGTCCGGCGGTTCCTCGTTCCAGACGATATCGGCCAACGCCTGCGACGAGACCGCACGCCGCCGGTTGACCGCCAGAGCGGCCAGCAGCGCCCGCGGTTTGGGTCCGCCCACCGCGACGGCGGTGCCACCGACCGAGAGTTGTACGGGACCGAGTACGCGGACGTCGAGACCGGTGGGCGAAACAGGTTGGGGGCCGGTCGGATCGCTCACCGGTCTCGTTCCTCGCGTCGACCGGATATCCGGCACAGTGCCCATCTGCTCACGGAGATGATCATCCCGTGCCGCTCCGAATGGGACAACCCGTCACCACGGCGGCCGCGAATGCCGAGGGTGCGCCGCCCGCCGGGCGACGCACCCTCGTTCCGCTTCCGGAACTACTACTTCGCGCTGACCGACTTACCGGCCGAACGCAGGTCGTTGCAGGCTTCGATGACCCGCTCGGCCATCGAGGTCTCGGCCTTCTTCAGGTAGCTGCGCGGGTCGTAGGCCTTCTTGTTACCGACCTCACCGTCGATCTTCAGCACACCGTCGTAGTTGCTGAACATGTGCGCCGCGATCGGACGGGTGAAGGCGTACTGGGTGTCGGTGTCGACGTTCATCTTCACCACGCCGTACTTCAGCGAGTCGTCGATCTCCGACTTCAGCGAGCCCGAGCCGCCGTGGAAGACGAAGTCGAACGGCTTGGCGCCGTCGCCCAGACCGAGCTTGGCCGCGGCCACGCGCTGCCCCTCGGCCAGCACCTCGGGCTTGAGCACCACGTTGCCCGGCTTGTAGACGCCGTGCACATTGCCGAAGGTGGCGGCGAGCAGATACTTGCCGTTCTCACCGGCGCCCAGGGCGTCGATGGTCTTGGCGAAGTCCTCCGACGAGGTGTAGAGCTTCTCGTTGATCTCGGCTTCGACACCGTCCTCTTCGCCGCCGACGACGCCGATCTCGACCTCGAGAATGATGTTCGCCGCGGCCGACTGCTTCAGCAGTTCCTTGGCGATCTCGAGGTTCTCGTCGATCGGGATGGCCGAGCCGTCCCACATGTGGGACTGGAACAGCGGGTTCTGCCCGGCCTTCACGCGCTCCTGCGAGATGGCCAGCAGCGGACGCACGAAACCGTCCAGCTTGTCCTTGGGGCAGTGGTCGGTGTGCAGCGCGATCGTCACGTCGTACTTGGCTGCCACCACATGAGCGAACTCCGCCAGCGCGACCGCACCGGTGACCATGTCCTTCACACCCTGGCCGGAACCGAATTCGGCCCCGCCGGTGGAGAACTGGATGATGCCGTCACTGCCGGCCTCGGCGAACCCGCGGATGGCCGCGTTGATGGTCTCCGAGGAGGTGCAGTTGATCGCGGGGAAGGCGAAGGAGTTCTCTTTGGCCCGACCGAGCATCTCGGCGTAGACCTCCGGAGTCGCGATGGGCACTGAGTGACCTCCGTATGTGTGCTGCGAACAACAATTCTGTCAGCCCATACCCTAGGTTCATGGCCCGTTGTCGCGAAAGGCGGGATGCGGTCGGGCGCGCTTGCGGCGGGCTTGCCGGGCCGGGCGCGCACCCGCGTCGACCGCCGGGAGCGGTCCGAAACTCGGTTGACCGAAATTCGCCAACGCCTGAGAGGTTCCCGTGAGGTTCGGTGAGATCGCACGGTGACCGGTACTGTGGGGCCCGTGACCACGCTGGCCATCACGAATACCCTCGCCGACGGATTCTCCGTCCACAAGTTGCTCGACCCCATGTATCTGCTGACCGATACCTGGATGTCGAATGCGGTGCTGCCGGCCATTCTGGTCATCGTCTTCATCGAGACAGGGCTGCTGTTCCCGATCCTGCCGGGCGATTCGCTGCTGTTCACCGGCGGTCTGCTCGCGGCGGTCGAACATCCGCCGGTATCGATCTGGGTGCTCGTCCCGGCCGTGGCGGTGACCGCGATCGCCGGCGACCAGTGCGCCTATTGGATCGGCCGTGCCATCGGGCCCGCGCTGTTCCACAAGGAGGACGGGCGCTTCTTCAAACAGCGCTACATCACCGAGACACACGCGTTCTTCGAGAAGTACGGCCCGAAGACCATCATCCTGGCCCGGTTCGTGCCGATCGTGCGTACCTTCATGCCGGTGCTCGCGGGCGTGTCGAAAATGGATTACCGCAAATTCCTCACCTTCGACATCATCGGTGGCATTCTGTGGGCCGGCGGCATCACGGTCCTCGGGTACTTCCTGGGGAACGTCGGGTTCATTCGCGATCACGTCGAGGCCATCTTCCTGCTGATCGTGTTCGTCTCGATCCTGCCCGCCATCATCTCCGTGGCGAAGAAGCTGCGTAACCACGAGCCGGTGCTCGAGATCGAGGAGCCCACGATGTCCGTACCGACGAACGAACCCACGCACTGACACCATTGCCTGCTACGCCGTTACCCCTTGCACTGGGCGGATTCGATCCGCTGCAGTCCGCCGGGCCGGCACTCGTCTGGACCGTCGTCCTGGTCTTCGTCTTCCTCGAGTGCGCGGTGATCATCGGCCTGTTCCTGCCCGGCGATTCGATGCTGCTGACCGCCGGCATCATCTTCGCCTCCCACGAGACGGGGCATACGCAGGTATGGGCATTGGTGGTGGCGACCATGCTGGCGGCCATCGCCGGTAACCAGGTGGGGTATGTGATCGGCACCCGCACCGGCCATCGCCTGATAGCCCGCAAGAACGGCAAGTACGTCAACGCCGAGAATCTGGCCCGGGTATCGGATCTGCTGCATCGGCACGGGTTCGCGGCCGTGCTCATCGCGCGCTGGATTCCGTGGGTGCGCACGCTGTGCCCGCTGGTCGCCGGGGCGGCCGGAATGGACCATCGCCGCTACACCGTGGCCAGTTCGATCGGTGCGGTGATCTGGGCGCCGATTCTGCTGCTGCTCGGCTACTACACCGGCGGCTACCTGAACAAGGTGTCCTGGCTGATGCCGACCGTGAGCGGCTCGTTGATCGTGGTGCTGATCATCGGCACCGTGATCGGGCTGCGGCAGTACCGGGCGGAGATGTCGCGGCCGGCCGAGGACTTCGATGTGGACCTCGAGGCTCACGACGGTCAGCCCTTCGACGCCCAGAGCTTCGACGCTTTCGATTCGGATGCCCTGGACACGCTGCCGCTCGAGATCCGGGCCGCCGACTATCCGGACACCGTGCCGCTGCGCACCGTCCGCCCCGAGCGCACGGCCGCCGCGGGGCCCGCGCGCATCGTGTGGACCGATCCCCGGCACTGACCGGGCCCGGCCGAGGGCGACGTCAGAGTCCGGCGGCCGTCACCACCTGAGCGGCCTCCATCAACATCCAGCCCGACAGCTGTACCGACAGATCTCGTTCCGGTGTCCGCGACGAGATGACCGAACCTCCCGAGGTCGACCGTCCGGCGCCGGCGATGCCGCCCGGCAGCCGTGCCGGTTCGTTCCAGTCGTGGCCGAACAGCGGGTCGCCCTCGACCTCGAGCCGGCGGTCCCAGGCCGCGCGGGCCGACGCCTTCACGATCGCGGCCGCCGAGCGACGGACCGATCGTTGCGGCATCTCGTCCCCGGGCAGCATGATCGCCACCAGCGCGAGATACCGGGCGAGAATTCCGTTGAACAGACCGCCGTCGCCCCCGCCCCCGCCGGTGACGACATTCCGTTCGGTCATGTGGTCCTCGACCGCGCGGAGCAGTAGCTGGACCCGCTCCAGGTGACGAGCGTCTCCGGTCCGGACGGCCAGTTCGGTTTCCAATCCGAGGACCACGCCCTGGCAGTAGCTGAACGTCGGCCGTTCGATCCGGCCCGAGGGCAGGTGGATCCCGTCGAGGATCAATCCCGTTTCCGGATCGCGCAGCGTGGCATCGATCCAATCGGCGATCTGCGCGGCGCGCTCGTGATGCCCCAGACGCGCGAGGGCGATGGCGGCCGGGCCGTTGGCGGGCGCGTTGAAGTAGTCGGCGCCCTTACGCCACGGCACCGCACCGATCTCCGGCTGCCACCCCGCCATGAGCTGCTGCTCCAGCGCGATCAGCCCGCCGCGCACCTCGGTGAGACCCCTTGTGCGTTCGGCCCGCTCCAAAGCAATTGCGAGCCACGCCATATCGTCGTAATAGTTGTTGGTCCAGCCGGTGATGTTGCGCAGCCGGAGCCCATGCGCGACGGCGGCGATGCGCGCGGTGCGGGCCGGGGTGGGCTCTCGGTTGGCGGCATCGACCGCACAGTCGATCAGATGGGCCTGCCACCAGTAGTTCCAGCTGAGAAACAGCCGCTCCCCCCGGGTGGCGGGCCAGCCGACCACGCCCAGCTCGGCCCCCGGCAGCAGCCACAACCGCCGCAGATGCCGGGACACGATCGCCGATTCGGCCGCATCGGCTCGCTGTGCCCAGATCTCGGCGCCCGGCTCGGCAGCGGAATCGACTCGTGCGCGCCCCCGCCGCAGATGCGGACGCGGTTGCACGTCGTCGCTCCGCGAGTTCATGGGTACATCGTGCCAGTCCGAGCCCCGATTTCGCGCCCGATTTGTTACCCGATCGACTCGTGTCCGCGACGTGCCGAGCCGGCCCGCCAGCCACGGCGCGTCAGCCCGGTTCCGCGGCATCGGCCGCGCGATCCAAACGTGCTGCGAGAGCGCGGGATCGGTCGCGGAACGCGGGCGGCTCCTCGAGCACGAAATCGGCGTCGAGGAAGGCGAGATTGAGGACCAGCCATTCGAACGAATCCACCCACGTGGTGATCCGGCAGCGCTGCGGTCCGTGCGACTCGATATCGCAGTCCTGGAATTTCAGGATGTCGGCGACCGCCGCGGCGGGAGCGGCGACGGTGACGACCGCGCGATGCCGGCCGGCGGTGAGCTCGCGCCGCAGATAGCCAGCGGCTGTCTCGGCCGGTAGTCGTCGCGGCTCGAAAGTCGTTCCGGTGGCGGCGATATCGGCCATGCGATCCAGGCGGAAGGTGCGCCAATCCCCGCGGTCGCGGTCCCAGGCCAGCAGATACCAGCGCAGATGCTGATACACCTGCCGATACGGTTCGACCCGGCGGCGGGCAACGGCGCCGGTGCGGGTGCGGTAGTCGAAGACGAGCTGTTCGTGGTCGGCCGCGGCCTTGGCCACGAGTGCCAGCACCGCCGCATCGACAGCGGGCGCCGCCACCGCGGCCGTCTCCACGGTCGCCCGCACCGCGTTCGCCCGGCCTCGCAACCGCTTCGGCAGCAACTGGTCGATCTTGCCGAAGGCGCGCAGGGCGGCCGCGCCGATATCCGAGGGGCGCTGTGGTTCCGGCTGGCGCTGTGGTTCCGGCTGGCGCTTCGGTTCCGGCTGAGGCTGTGGTTCCGACGTCGCCGCGAGCATGCCGAGGGCGACGACCGTGGCGATCGCCTCGTCGTCGTCGAAGACCAGCGGCGGGAGGATGCGGCCGGCGGTGAGCTGGTAGAAGCCGCCCGGGCCGGGCTGGGCGGTGACCGGATAGCCGTATTCGCGCAGCCGCTCGACATCGCGGCGGACCGTACGCGGACTGGTCTCCAGGCGGGCGGCCAGTTCGGCGCCGGTGTAGCGGCGGCCGGTCTGCAGATAGGCGAGCAGATCGAGCAGGCGGCGAGTGGCGCTCATGACTCCATCCTCCGCGAATTGCGGTCACAAGTTGTCCACATCTGTCCTTAGCGTCGAGATATGACTTCGATCCGCATTCGCGCAGCGCGCACCAACAACCTCAAAAGTGTGGATATCGATGTGCCGAGGGGCCGACTGGTGGTGTTCGCCGGGGTGTCCGGCTCGGGCAAATCGTCGCTGGTTTTCGACACCATCGCGGCCGAGGCGGGGTATCAGGTGAACGAGACCTATCCGCCGTTCGTGCGCAATCGGCTGCCGCGCTGGACGCGCCCCGAGGTGGACCTGATCGCCGGGCTCTCGCCGGTGGTGGTGATCGATCAGAAGCGGCTCGGCGGCAACGCCCGTTCGACGGTCGGCACCATCACCGACGCGTACACCTATCTGCGCCTGTTGT
This sequence comes from Nocardia aobensis NBRC 100429, assembly GCF_000308375.1. Lineage (GTDB taxonomy): Bacteria > Actinomycetota > Actinomycetes > Mycobacteriales > Mycobacteriaceae > Nocardia > Nocardia aobensis. Next base: position 10,860 of record NZ_BAFQ01000198.1, read on the forward strand.
TTTCGCGTATCGGGCAGCCGTACGTCGGGGAATCCAATCACTTCTCGTTCAACGATCCGGCCGGAATGTGCCCCGCCTGCTCCGGTCTCGGCGAAACCCTCGTTCCCGATTTGGAGCAGGTGCTCGACCCGGATCTCTCGCTGGAACAGGGCGCGATCCGATTGCCCGGCTTCGCCGCCGGCCAGTACTGGTACCGCCGCTACGCCGAACTCGGGGCCTTCGATCCGACGACGCCGCTGCGCGACTGGACCCCCGCCGAACGCGAAGCACTGCTGCACGGCGGGCCGGCCGCCGCTGCCCTGCGGCCACGCGCGCCGAAGGACTACGAAGGGGTGATCGAACTGTTCGAGCGGGTGTATCTGCACACCTCCGACAACCTGTCCGAACGCAAACAGGCTGTGCTGCAACGGTTCACCCGCTCCGGCCCGTGCCCGGAATGCGACGGGCAACGGTTGAATCCGGCGGCCCGCTCGGCGCGGGTACTCGACCGCACCATCGTCGAGATGAGCCGGATGGAGATCGGTGAACTCGCCGACCTGATCACCGGGGTGCGCGCCCCCGAGATGGTGTCGGTGGTGTCCGCGCTGCACGAACGGCTCCGGGCCCTCGCGCACATCGGGCTCGGCTATCTGTCGCTGTCGCGTCCGACGACGACGCTGTCCGGCGGAGAATCGCAGCGCATCAAGACCGTTCGCCATCTCGGCAGCAGCCTCACCGAAATGCTCTACGTCTTCGACGAACCCACGGTCGGATTGCATCCGCACGACGTGCGGCCGATGACCGAACTGCTGAAATCGTTGCGGGACAAGGGCAACAGCGTCCTGGTGGTGGAACACGATCCGGATGTGATGCGAGTGGCCGACCACATCGTCGAGGTCGGTCCGGGAGCCGGAGCAGAGGGCGGACGAATCGTGTTCACCGGCGACTTCGAGCGGTTGGCGACCGCGGACACGCCCACCGGGCAGGCGTTGCGGGTCCGGCGCACCGGCCGCACGCCGCGGGTGCCGACCGGAAAGCTGCGCATCGACAACGCGACTCGCAACAATCTGCGCGACCTCTCGGTCGACATCGCGACCGGTGTGCTGACCGTCCTCACCGGCGTCGCGGGTTCGGGTAAGTCGAGTCTGGCCGCGGAACTGGTACAGCGGCATCCGGCGACCGTGGTCGACCAGCGTCCGGTGGGCACCAATCGGAGGTCCACGCCGCTCACCTACGCCGGCATCGCCGGCGCGGTGCGCACCCTGTTCGCGAAGCGCAACGGAGTGAGCGCCGCGCTGTTCAGCGCGAACTCCGAGGGCGGCTGCCCGGTGTGCGAGGGCGCCGGCGTGATCTACACCGATCTGGCGTTCATGGACGGTCAGGAAACAGTGTGCTCGGCGTGCGGCGGTCGCCGGTTCACCGATCGGGTGCTCGGTTACACCGTCGACGGCCTGACCATCGCCGATATCGACGATCTGACCGTCGCGGAGGCCATCCGGCGACTGCCCGCGGTCGCGCGCGGGCTGCGGCATCTCGACGAGGTCGGACTCGGTTATCTGCGGCTCGGGCAGTCGCTGACCACGCTGTCCGGCGGAGAATGTCAGCGGCTGAAGATCGCCAAGGAACTCGCGCGCGGTGACCGGCACACCCTCTACGTCCTCGACGAGCCGACGACCGGCCTGCATCTGCGCGATATCGATACGCTGATCCAGCTGTTCGACCATCTGATCGACCGGGGCAACACCGTGGTCGTCATCGAACACAACCTCGACGTCGTCCGCGCGGCCGATCGGGTGATCGACCTCGGACCGGGGCCCGGCCGGCACGGCGGCCGGATCGTCTTCCAGGGAACCCCGGACGATCTGCTGCGCTGCCGCGAATCCGCGACGGCCGCGGCACTGCGTGAATCGCGATGATCACCAAGAGCGTTCGAGGTCGGCGTGCTGGGTTATCCACGCGTGCATGGCGATTCCGGCGGCGACACCCGCGTTGATACTGCGAGTCGAGCCGAACTGCGCGATCGACACCGTCATGACCGCGGCCCGTTTGGCGGTCTCGGTGACGCCCGGTCCTTCCTGACCGAACAGGAGCAGGCAATCACGCGGCAGCGCAGCCGTTTCCAGCGGCACCGATCCCGGCACGTTGTCGACGGCCACCACGGTGAGATGCTCGCGCTCGGCGAACTCCAGCAGTTCGGCGATATCGCTGTGATGCACGATGTGCTGGTACCGGTCGGTCACCATCGCACCGCGGCGATTCCAGCGGCGCCGCCCGACGATGTGGACCGCCGCGGCGGCGAAGGCGTTCGCGGTGCGTACCACCGTGCCGATATTGGCGTCGTGCCCGAAATTCTCGATCGCGATGTGGAACGGGTGACGACGGGTATCGATATCGGCGACGATCGCCTCCCGCGACCAGTACCGGTAGGCGTCGACGACGTTGCGGCGGTCGCCGTGCGCGAGCAGTTCCGGATCGAGGCGCGGATCGCCGGGCGGCTCGGTGCCGAATTCGTCGCGCCACGGGCCGACGCCGTGCGGATGTTCACCCCACTCGGTCGGGCCCGGCACATCGCCGTCCGGTGGATCGGGCAGCGGCTGGAGCGGGTGATTCACGCCGGTCATCGTAGCCGCGCCCGGTACCGTCGGATCCGATGGTGGTGCTGTCCACACCGTCGATCCGCCGGTCTGCTCCCTCGTCCCGCGGATCGTTGCCGACCAGCATGGAAGCTATGACCGAGACACTCGCCGAACCGACGCTCGTCCTCGACCGTCCGGACTCGCGCCCGACCGCCGGGTCGGTGCTGCGGGCGATCCTGCGCGCCCCGTTCGAGGCACGGACCTGGAAAGAGCTGGCCTACCTGGTCGTCGCCGCGATCCTGGGCTGCGTGGTGCTGGCCTATCTGTTCGCCGGCTACGGCGTGGGGCTCTACAGTTCGATCCTGATCATCGGCGCTCCGCTGCTGGCCGGGGTGCTGCTGGGTGGCCGGATCTGGGGACGGATCTACCGCGCCGTGGGTGCGGCGCTGCTGACCGTCGATCTGCCGGCGCCGCCGGACTTCACCGCCCGGCCCGGACTGGTGGGCTGGTTCCGCAGTGTCTTCACCGATCGCACCGCGTGGCGGGCGCTGGTCTTCCTGGTCGCCGAGGCGATTCTCGGTGTGTTCGTCGGATATGTGGTGCTGACCGTGATCGCGGTGACGATCTTCACCGCGATCTCCCCCATCCCGTGGGCCGTCTTTCACCCGGTCAATGTGGATCCGCAAGGGCGCGAACATCATTCGCTCGCGCAATTCGGCGACTACTACGTCGACACCTGGCCGCGGGTGCTCGGTCTGGCGGCGCTGGGGATCATCGGCTGCTTCCTGCTGCCGTGGCTGGTGCGCGCGGTGTGCTGGGCGCATCGCGGACTGATGCTGACGCTGCTGACACCGACCGCCCGCGATCGGCGGATGGTCGAACTGCAGGAGAGCCGGCGCGTCGCGGTCGAGGATTCCGCGGCGACGCTGCGCCGGCTGGAACGCGATCTGCACGACGGCACCCAGGCGCGGCTGGTGAGCATCGCGATGACGCTGGGTCGCGCCGAGGAACGGCTCGCCGCCGGCGCCGATCCGGCCGCGCTCATCGCCGATGCCCGCGCGAGCTCGAAGGATGCCATCGCCGAGCTGCGGGAACTGGTCCGCGGCATCCATCCCCCGGCACTCGAACTGGGGCTGGAACCGGCGCTGGAGACGCTGACCGCGCGGTGCGCGATACCGGTCGAACTGCGTGTCCACCTGCCGCAGCGACCCAGTCCGGCAATCGAGGCGATCGCGTACTTCTCGGTCGCGGAACTGCTCACCAATGTGGTGAAACATTCGGGGGCGAGCGCGGCGTGGGTGTCCGTCGCGCCGTCGGGTGCGGCCACGATGATGGTGAGTGTGCGCGACAACGGACACGGTGGGGTACGGCAGCCCGGTCCGGTCGCCCGGGAATCCGAGGCCGATGCCGATGCGCCGACCGAGCGGCTGGTCGGCGGCGGGCTGGCCGGCCTCGCCGCGCGGGCGCGGGCCGTCGACGGCAATCTGAGCGTCGACAGCCCGGTCGGTGGACCCACGAACATCACCGTCACCCTGCCGATCGCGGGGCCGCAATGAGTACGGCCGAGGCCGCGAGTGGACGCAACGCCGAGGCGCTGCGCATCGTGATCGCCGAGGACAGCGCGATCCTGCGGGACGGTCTGGCCGGGTTGCTCACCGATCGCGGGCACGAGATCGTGGCCATGGTCGGCGATGCGATGCGGCTGAGCGAGATCGTGGCCGAGACCCGCCCCGACGTCGCCGTGGTCGACGTGCGGATGCCGCCCTCGTTCACCGACGAAGGTCTGCTCGCCGCCATCGAACTGCGCCGCAAATTCCCCGGCACCGGTGTCCTCGTCTTCTCGCAATGGGTCGAAACCCGTTACGCCACCGAACTTCTCGCCGGCGGTGCGGGCGGTGTCGGCTACCTCCTCAAGGACCGGGTGGCCGACGTCCGCGAATTCGTCGACGCCCTGCAGCGCGTCGCCACCGGCGGCACCGCCCTCGACCCCGAGGTGGTGAGCCAGCTGTTCGGCGCTGCCCGGCAACAGGATTCGCTCGCCCGCCTCACGCCTCGTGAACGCGAAGTCCTGGAACTGATGGCCCAGGGCCTCACCAACGCCTCCATCGCCACCACCCTCACCGTGACCGAACGCGCGGTGGAAAAACACATCGGCAACATCTTCCTGAAGTTGGATCTGCCCCCGTCGGACACCCACCACCGCCGGGTGATGGCCGTGCTGCGTCTGCGGGGATAGCGCGGCGACAGCGGCTCGCCGCTGGACTGCCTGGGGTTGTCGGTCACCTGTGGAACACTGAGTGGACCAGGGCATACGAGAGGAGGTGAGCACGTGGTTACGCATTGGCCCGATCGTCTACTGACGATGGCGGACTGGGAGGCGCTACCGGAGGACAACAGCCGTAGCTACGAGCTCGTGGAGGGGGTACTCATCGTGTCACCGAGGCCGGTGTCGAAGCACCAACGAGCGATGTGGCGCCTTGCGGCACAACTGGAGCCACAACTGCCGCCGACGCTCGGTGTCCTGACCGGGACCGAGGTTGTCATCGACCCGGTAGCTCCCCCGACTGTCCGAGTTCCCGATCTCATCGTCGTCCCCGACGCTGGAATCGAGACCAACCCGCGTTGGAATGCGGACGAGGTCTTGCTGGCGGTAGAGATTCTCTCCCCCGGGTCGCGGCGCACCGACCGGGTCGCCAAGTTCGCCGAATACGCCGAGGCCGGGATCGAACACTATTGGCTCGTCGACCTCGACGCCCCGACAACACTGACCGGATATCGATTGGTCGGCGACTACTACGAATTGATTGCCGACAATCAATCGACAGTTCGGATCGATTTGTCCGGCACTCCCGTCACAATCGATCTGACCGCGCTGACCGGATCACGGTCCGAATAGCCGGTCCCCGGCGGTGAAGGGCCCGGCTGCGGCCGGCGAAGTCGGGCGATCGGCGGGTGACCACCGTCTCGGCCGGTTGGCCGAAACGTGTCTGTCCGTTATGTGCTATCCGGGCCGGGTGGGAGGGGTGGGGCTTATTCTTGAGGTATCCGCGGGGTGGTGGAGGCGGTTATGGACCACGTACGCATTCTTCGGACCGTGCTCGGGGTGACGGTCGGGTATGTGATTGTGCTCGGGCTGTGGCTGGGGTGGGTGCATCAGCACACGCCGCCGGGGACCGAGCCGTATCAGATCATGGCGTTGGTGGGCGCGTTCGGATCGTGTGTGGGAATCGGAATGCTGCTGGCGCAGCGGCCGACGCGATCGGATCGGCGGTTGTTGCGGCACGGACTGGAGGGGTGGGCGACCATCGAGCGGGTGCATCCGCTGCAGTACACCGATCACCACACGGAACTGACCGAACTCGATCTGGAGCTGACGGTTCCGGGGTCGGAGACCTATCGGGGCACGGTCGTTTTCGATGTCGCGCCGATCGACCGGCCGAGAATGCATGTGGGCGAGACGATTTCGATTCGGGTGGATCCGGCCGACCGCGATCGGATCATGCTCTGCCTGTGAGCCGACCGCCCGCGTGGCGTGCAATGGCGGTGTGGCTCAGTCGAAGTCGGCCGGCGCGGTCAGCAGATACTGGGCGCCGGCATAGGTCGCGAGGATGACCGCTTCGCTCGCTCGGCGGGAGCGGGACGTGCGCGCGAACAGGCGGCGCAGCACGATCAGGCCGTCGGAGAGCGTGAACAACAAGGCGCCCAGAGCGAGGCGGCTGCGCGGATCACTTCCCGGAACCACGGTTCCGGCAACGACTTTCGAACCGGGAGCCAGTGCCGGGTCGGAGGCGAGGGTCGCCGCCGTGCCCAGCGTCGCACCGTAGGCGGTCAGCGGCGCGGCAATACGAGGCGCACGCGCCCGCAACAGAGTGGCCGCGCCGAGCCAGGCGAACACCCGCGGCACCGCGACCGTCGGATGCGGCCGCGCACCGCGTCGCCACCAGAGCGCCGAATATCCGCACTGCATGACCGCGAAGGCGGATGCGCCGGCGACCAGACGGCGGTCGTCGTCGGGATCGATCAGGAGTATGTCGCCGACGGTGGCCGCCGCCAGAGACCCGAGCAGCAGCGCCCGGTCGGAGTCCGCACCGGCGCTCGTCCCGCTCGCGGCGCGCCCCGAGTGCACCGCATCGGCCGCCAGCAGGGGCATGAGCAGCGGTTTCGTCGCCCACTGCCACCGATCCCGCCCGGTAGCCGCACCGAGCACGGTGATCACAGCGGCACCGACGTAGGCCGCACGGAACGGTCGCGCCATTCGGAATCCATCCTTCTCACTCGTCCGCGACGACTGGAGACCGGGTCGCGACCGGCCTGCTCAGAAGCTGGGTTCGATCGGCTTGGGCGGGAGGGTGACCACCTGCCCGGCGTAGCTGAGCCCGGCGCCGAAGCCCAGGAGCAGGGCCAGCTGCCCACCCTTGGCCTTACCGGTCACCAGCATCTCCTCCATGGCAAGGGGGATCGACGCGGCGGAGGTGTTGCCGGTGTTCTCGATGTCGTTGGCCATCGGGATGTCGTCGGCGAGGCCGAGGTTCTTCTTCATCAGCTCGTTGATGCGGGCATTGGCCTGATGCGGCACGAAGACCTCGATATCCTCCTTGGCCACGCCCGACACCTCCAGCGCGGTCGACAGGGCGCGCGGCAGGGTGACCGCGGCCCAACGGAACACCCGCGGCCCCTCCATCCGCAGCGCCATCCGGCCTACCGGTTCCACCTCGGGGTCGGTGCCCTGCAGTCGCTCGGCCCGGTCCATGTAGTCGAAGAAGTTGACGTCCTGGGAGATCGCCTCGGCACTCTCCCCGTCGCTGCCCCACACCGTCGGGGAGATGCCGTTCACGTCGCTGGGGCCGACCACGACGGCGCCGGCACCGTCGCCGAAGATCATGGCGGTGCCGCGGTCGGTCGGGTCGAGGCCGACCGTCATCGTTTCCGCGCCGATGACCAGCACGTATTCGGCGGAACCGGCCCGGATCAGGTCGGCCGCCACACCGAGGGCGTAGCCGAAGCCGCCGCAACCGGAGGTGAGGTCGAAGGCCGGGATGCCGTTCATCCCCAGATCGAAGGCCACCGAAGGTGCGCCGTGCGGGGTGAGCTTGAGCCAGCTGGAGGTGGCGAGGATCAGCGCACTGATCTTGGTGCGGTCGATACCGCTGTTGGTGATCGCCCGCTCACCGGCGGCCGCCGACATGGAGCGCAGAGTCTCGTCACCGCTGATCCAGCGACGATTGCGAATGCCGGTCCGCTCGAAGATCCACTCCGGGGTGGAATCGAGAACCTCGCAGACGTCGGCGTTGCTGACGATACGTTTCGGCCGGTATGCCCCGATGCCGAGCATCGCAACGTTCTTGCGACCCTCGTTCACTGCAATGCTCACCACAGGAGACTCACTCGACCCTTCACACTGTCCGACATAAGACCAGCGTCCAGGCTAACCCAGGCCCGAATGTCACCCCAGAGCCAGATCCTTCAGGCCCAGAATGGAGCGGTACTCCAGTCCCTCCGCGGCAATCACCTGGTCGGCGCCGGTCTCGCGATCGACCACGGTGGCGACGCCGACCACGGTCGCACCGGCCTCGCGCAGCGCCCGGACCGCGGTCAGCGGCGAATTGCCGGTGGTCGTGGTGTCCTCGACGACCAGCACCCGCTTACCGGAGATCTCCGGCCCCTCGATCTGCCGCTGCATGCCGTGCGTCTTGGCGGCCTTGCGCACCACGAACGCGTTCAGCGGGCGGCCGGGGGCGTGCAGCATCGCCAGCGCCACCGGATCCGCGCCCATGGTGAGACCGCCGACGGCGTCGAATTCCCAGTCCGACACCAACTCTCGCAGCAGGGTGCCGATCAGCGGCGCCGCCTGATGATGCAGGGTCGCCCGGCGCAGATCGACGTAGTAGTCGGCCTCCTTACCGGAGGACAGGGTCACCCGGCCGTACACGACGGCGAGCTCCCGGACCAGCTCGGCCAATCTGTCGCGGTCGGTGGTGGATTCGATCATGTGGGTTTATGTCCTTCCCCGTGCGTTGAACATGCCTCGGTTGAGCCGGGTGACCAGATTCCGCGGGATCAGCCCGGCGACGGTGGTGAGCGCCTTGTACTGCACCCCGGGCACGCTGATCACCCGGTCCTTCTCCAGATCCTGCAGCGAACCGGACACCACCTGCTCGACGTCGAGCCACAGGGGTTTCGGTAGCGACGACATCTCGATTCCGGCGCGCTCGTGAAATTCCGTGTGCACGAATCCCGGGCACAGCGCCTGCACCCGGACCCCGGTCCCGGCCAGTCCGCCGGCCAGACCCTCGGTCAAGGATATGACGTAGGCCTTGGAGGCCGAATAGGTCGAGCCGCGGCCCGGTACCAGCCCGGCCACACTGGCGACGTTGACCACCGAACCCTTGGCGGCGGCGATCATCGGCGGCAGTGCGGCACGCGTCAATTGCAGCACCGCGGTGACATTGACATCCAGTTGGGCCTGCAATTCCCGCGGTTCCACGGTCCAGAACTCACCCGAGATACCGAAGCCGGCATTGTTGACCAGGAAGTCCACGCCCGCACCGAGCCGGTCGGCCACGGTCTCGCGGTCCTGCGACCGGGCCAGATCCGCGGCCAGGATCTCGCTGCGGGTATCGAAGCGGTGCTGCAATTCCGCGGCGAGGGCGGTCAGGCGTTGCTCGTCGCGCGCCACCAGCACCAGGTCGTAGCCGAGGGAGGCCAGCCGGGTGGCGTAGCCCTGGCCGATACCGGAGGTCGGTCCGGTCACCAGGGCGACCGGCCGGGTGGCGCCGGGGAGGCGGGCGGCCCCCGAGTCTGCGGGGCTATCGGTCATGGGTCGTCAACCACCTAGTGTCGGGCGGATAATCCCGGCGCCCGGACACCGGTTCGCGAACCGGACCGGTCACCGCGGTGCGGGGCCCTGATAGGGACGGAACCCCGGATGGAACGGTCCGCCCGGACGCTGCGGCAGCTCGTCCTCGGCGTGCGGTTCGTCGAAATCCTCTGCGGCCGAATCGGTTTCCTCGCCCTCGAGGAATTCCTCGGCGGGCGGCCAGTTGCGCCGGACCCGGTTGCGGGGATCCGGCACGACCGCGAGCGCCGGGCGGCGCGGCGGCTGCTGCTCGGCCTCGCCCGCGGGATCGCCGACCGGTGGGGCGATCACGCCGCCCTCGCGGTCCACCGCATCGGATGCCGGACGCTCGCCGGAGTCGCGCGTGTCGCCGGGCCGGGGAGCGGCCGGTGCGTCGGTGCCGCCACGCCGGGTGTCCGCGCGGTCGATGCCGTCCACGTCGTCGTCGAAGCGCTCGAACCGGTCACCGCGGCGATCGTCGTAGTCGTCGAAGTCGTCGCCGCGGGCCGGGACGATCGCCTCGTCGCGGTAGCCGTCGCCGTAACCCCGATCGGCTTCGCCCGGTTCGTCGGCGGCGTTCGGACGCGGACGACCGGGATCGTGCTGATCGGATTCCAGGCGGCCGCGGTCGCCACCGGCCACCGGCGGCAGCACATGCAGCAGACCCGAGAGCCGCAGCACGGAGTCGATCGCGGCTTCCCAATCCTTGGCCACGGTGCCGACCGGCAGCATGCCCAGCGTCCAGTTGCCCTCACTCCACAACTGCTGCACGGTCGACGGCAGCGTTTCGATGAAGTGGACCATCCGCTGGTCGACGGCGTGGCGAGCGACGTCCGGATTGGTCGCGAAGACCACGCGGTCGCCGATCGCGCCGAGCAGTTCGAGGTCGGCGTCCTTGGGCGGGGAGGCGGTTTTGAGACGCAGGTCGATATCGATGTCCGAGCCGATCTGGCGGCGCACGGCGACCAGCGTCGCGGCATCCTCCAGATCGAACAGAACGAACTTCTCGCCCTTGCGATTACCGGAAACCACATCGATCGCGGACAGATACCCCAGTTTGGCCATCGCGCCCCGCCGCCATGTCGATGCCAGCGAAGGTTCGACCGAAACGTAGGTGTATCCCTGGGATTTGGCCCAGACCTGCCGTACGTGTCCGGTCCGCTGCCGCTGCACGCGATCGAAATACAGCAATACGATCGCACCCACCAGTGCGATCGCCGCGAGGCCGAACCAGATTGCTGCTGTCATCGCCCCAGAGTCTAGTGGGTACACACTCGATTGCTCGCCCCGCACAAGCTGTGTTATCGGCGCCGCGTCGAACAGTGGCGTACTTCTACGAGCCGTTCGCCTTGGTTGGGTGTCGGACCGCCTCGATTTCGGAGCGACGGAGCGAGGGAGCGCAGCGACTGAGCAGAGGAGTGAAATCGAGGCATAGGGGGCCGAGACCCCGCCGGAGCGAAGCGGAGGCAAATCAACGCGGCAGTTGGGTGCTGATGATGATCTTCGCCTTGATGGACCCGTCGGGGTTCTTGTCCCCCTGCACGACCACCATGTCGCCCTGTTTCAGATCGGACACCTTCCCGGTGCCCATCGAGATGACCTGGGTATCCGCATCGGTGTGCACGGTGACCGAGTTGCCCAGCAGCGACTGCAGCATGATGGTCGTCCCGTCGTTGCTGTTCACGGTGCCCATGGTCGCGCCGAGACCGTCGATATCGCCGAGGCCCGGGAGCTGCGGGAGGCTGGGTTTCGCGCCGCCGGACGGGTTGGGCGGCACCACGGGGACGCGCGTCGGCGCGGGCCGGCCGGTGGCGGCCGCATCGGAGGACGAGGAGTCGTTGCCGGCGAGGAGCAGTCCGGCGGCGATCCCGCCCAGGACCACCAGGACGAAGACGGCCGCGGTCAGCGCGATCCACAGGCCGGTGCGGCTGCGGCGCGGCGGTTCGACGGGCAGCCCGGTCGGCCCGACCGCTCCCTGCGGGGCGGTGGTGCCGGGACCGCCGGAACCGTAAGGGGGGTATTCACCGGGTTCGCTGTACCCGGATTCGTACGCGCCCCATTGGCCGTCGTAGGGCGGAAGTTCGCGGGTCGCGTTCGGGCCGGGTGATTGTTCGAAGTACTGGCCCTGATATTCCGGGTGGGACGGGAATTCGTAGGGCGCGGTGCGTTCGTAGGGCCCGGGATGACCGTAGGGGCGAGTGCTCTCGTACGGCTCGGGGCTCTGACCGTACGCTTCCGAGTATTCCGTCGTGTGTGACGCGCCGTCGTCCGGATGCCGGCCCGATGCGCCGAGCTTCTCGGTCGGCGTATCGGGTGAATCCGGACGCTGCGCCCACGGGTCGCTCGGATTCGTCATGCAAACCAGGGTAGGTGCAGATCGGCGTTGCTTCAGCGAAGTGCGCCAACCGGTGGATGGGGGCGGGTGGAATCGGGGGGATACGCCGAGAGCGCGGTGTGCGATCCACTCACACACCGCGCCCCGGCATCGAGCCCCCGAATCGAGCCCAGCATCGAGCCCGGTCGTCACCGTCCGACGATCAGCCCGTCGCCGTCGGGTGCGACGTTGACCTTCACCAGATCGCCGTCGGTGACCTCACCGGCCAGCAATTCCTTGGCCAACGAATCGCCGATGGCCTGCTGGATCAGCCGGCGCAGCGGCCGGGCACCGTAGACCGGGTCGTAACCGCGCACGGCCAGCCAGAACCGCGCCGAATCGCTCACGTCCAGCTTCAGCCGCCGCTGCGCGAGCCGCTTCTGCAGCTGCGCCAGCTGGATGTCGACGATGTTCTCGAGCTGTTCCTCGTCGAGCGCGGAGAACATCACGACGTCGTCGAGGCGGTTGAGGAATTCCGGCTTGAACGCCGAGCGCACGGCGTTCATGACGAACTCCTTCTCGCCACCGGCGCCCAGGTTGGAGGTGAGGATGAGGATGGTGTTGCGGAAGTCCACCGTGCGGCCCTGACCGTCGGTGAGCCGCCCCTCGTCCAATACCTGCAGCAGGATGTCGAAGACGTCGGGGTGCGCCTTTTCGATCTCGTCGAACAGCACCACCGTGTACGGCCGTCGCCGGACCGCCTCGGTGAGCTGGCCGCCCTGGTCGTAGCCGACGTATCCGGGCGGGGCGCCGACGAGGCGAGCCACCGAGTGCTTCTCGGAGTATTCGCTCATATCGATGCGGGTCATCGCCCGTTCGTCGTCGAACAGGAAGTCGGCCAGCGCCTTGGCCAGCTCGGTTTTACCGACACCGGTCGGTCCGATGAACATGAACGAACCCGTCGGCCGGTTCGGGTCGGCGACCCCGGCCCGGGCGCGGCGCACCGCATCGGAGACGGCGGTGACGGCCTCGGCCTGTCCGACGACCCGATGTCCGAGTTCCTCCTCCATCCGCAGCAGCTTCTGGGTTTCGCCCTCGAGCATGCGGCCGACCGGGATGCCGGTCCACGAGGAGACCACTTCGGCGATGTCGTCCGGTCCGACCTCCTCCTTGAGCATCACCTCGTCCTCGAGGCTGCCGCTGCCCGCCGTGCCGGCCTTCTTCTCGGCTTCGGCGAGCTGCTTCTCGAGCTGCGGGATGCGGCCGTAGCGCAGTTCGGCGGCCTTGCCCAGATCGCCGTCGCGTTCGGCGCGCTCGGATTCACCGCGCAGCGCCTCCAGCTGCTCCTTGATCGTGCGGACCGAGTCGATGGCCTGCTTCTCGTTCTGCCAGCGCGCCATCAGCTGGTTCAGCTTCTCGCGGTCGTCGGCCAGCTCCTGGCGCAACTTGTCGAGTCGCTGCTTGGACGCCTCGTCGGTCTCCTTGGCGAGGGCGACCTCCTCGATCTCGAGGCGGCGCACCGCCCGTTCGACCTCGTCGATCTCGACGGGCCGCGAGTCGATCTCCATGCGCAGCCGGGAGGCGGACTCGTCGACCAGGTCGATGGCCTTGTCGGGCAGGAAGCGCGAGGTGATGTAGCGATCGCTGAGGGTCGCGGCGGCCACCAGCGCGGAGTCGGTGATCCGCACACCGTGGTGCACCTCGTAGCGTTCCTTGAGTCCGCGCAGGATGCCGATGGTGTCCTCCACCGACGGCTCGCCGACCAGCACCTGCTGGAACCGCCGCTCCAGGGCGGCGTCCTTCTCGATGTGCTGACGATATTCGTCGAGCGTGGTCGCACCGACCAGGCGCAGTTCACCGCGCGCCAGCATGGGCTTGATCATGTTGCCGGCGTCCATGGCCGATTCGCCGGTCGCGCCGGCGCCGACGATGGTGTGCAGTTCGTCGATGAACGTAATGATCTGTCCGGCACTGGATTTGATCTCCTCCAGCACCGCCTTGAGCCGTTCTTCGAACTCACCGCGATACTTCGCGCCGGCCACCATCGCGCCGAGGTCGAGCGAGACCAGTGTCTTCCCGCGCAGCGACTCCGGGACGTCACCGGCGATGATGCGCTGGGCCAGTCCCTCGACGATGGCGGTCTTACCGACACCGGGTTCGCCGATGAGCACCGGGTTGTTCTTGGTGCGCCGGCTCAGCACCTGCACCACGCGCCGGATCTCGGTGTCGCGGCCGATGACCGGATCGAGTTTGCCTTCGCGGGCGGCGGCGGTCAGATCGGTGGAGTACTTCTCCAGCGCCTGATAGGTGCCCTCGGGGTCCGCACTGGTCACGCGGGTGTTGCCGCGGACCGCGGTGAACGCCTCGCGCAGCGCGTCGGCGGTGGCGCCGTACTTCAGCAGCAGCTGCGCGACGTCGGAATCGCCCTCGGCCAGCCCCACCACGACGTGCTCGGTGGAGACGTACTCGTCACCGAGTTCGGTGGCGAGGCGCTGACCCGCGGTGAGCGCGGCGAGCGCCTCCCGGCCGAGCTGCGGCTGGGTGGTGGCGCCGGTCGCGCGGGGCAGCCGGTCGACGATGTCCTGCGCCTCGCGCCGCACCGCTGCCGGGTCGACGGCGACAGCCTTCAGCAGGGGGGCGGCGATGCCGTCGGTTTGATCCAGCAGCGCCACCAGCAAGTGAGCCGGACGAATCTCCGGATTTCCGGCGGCCGAGGCCGCCTGCAGGGCCGCCGTCAGGGCAGCCTGAGTCTTGGTGGTGGGGTTGAACGAGTCCACGATCACCTTCCTACGGTCGTCTCGCGTGGTTGTCGGTCAGGTCCGCGCGGGCCGCACGAACTCTTCTGGACAGTTCAACGCGGTAGGAGTTGAGTCTGTTCCGCTCAAGTTTGACATATTCTCCGAACCTGTGGCCAATCGTTTCACCCTCGGCGGATCTGGGTAAAGTGATCCGCTCATCACCGTACGACCACGGTTTTTTCGGGGATACTGGTCCGCGGAGGCCGACGACGCGGCAGCGGTGGTCGGACACATTGACGGAAAGGAAGCTCGACGTCGTGGATGCGCGTTCGGCAGCGCTGGTCCGCGCCAACTTCCGATCGATCGTCGAGGCGCCGCAAGGGCCCGAACGACTGATCGGCGCGTTTTACAGGCATCTGTTCGCGGAGGCTCCCGGTCTGCGCGACTTGTTCCCGCACACGATGGATATGCAGCCCAAGCGGGTGTGCACCGCCATCCAGTTCGTGCTGGATCATCTGGAGAACTGGGATCGCGCCCAGGGGTTCCTGGAACAGTTGGCTCTCGACCACCGCAAATACGGTGTCGAGGCGGCACATTACGATGCCGCCGGACGCGCGTTGCTCGCCGCCTTCGTCACCTACAACGGCCCCCTCTGGACACACGAGCTGGAGGACGGCTGGCGCGATATCGCGATCCTCATCTCGGCCTCGATGGCCATCGGCGCCAATTCCGACACCTCGCGACCGTATTGGGAAGCGACGGTGGTCGGCCATCGGCGCGTACTCGACGACCTGGCGATCGTGCGCCTGCAGTCCGACGAGCCGATCCCCTATCAGGCCGGCCAGTACGTGCCGGTGTCGATCCCGCAGCGGCCGAAGATGTGGCGGTATCTGTCCCCGGCCATTCCCACGAACCCGTACGGCGAGATCGAATTCCACGTCCGCAAGATCCGCACCGGGTGGGTCAGTCCCGCGATCGTCGGCGAAACCGAGGTCGGCGACACCTGGTTGATCGCCGGGCCGCTGGGCGGTCTGCACATCGACACCGACTCACAGCGCGATGTGCTGATGATCGGCTCCGGCACCGGAATCGCGCCGCTGCGTGCCCAATTGATCGAGATGGGCCGGCGCGGCGTCAACCCGCGCGTGCACTTCTTCATCGGCGGCCGCTATCCGTGCGATCTCTACGACGTGGAGAACATGTGGCAGCTGTCGCTGAGCAATCCGTGGCTGACGGTGGTGCCGGTCTGCGAGAGCGATACGAATCCGTGGTGGCATCCGCATCCGCCCGCCGATCCGCCCTACGGCATGCATCGGCGGCTGATCGGGAATTTGGGCGCGGTCGTGGCCAGCTTCGGCTCATGGTCGGATCGGCAGATCCAGATCGCCGGATCGGCGCGGATGATCGCCGACACCAGGCGGGCGCTGCTGGCGGTCGGCACCCCCGAACACATCATCGCCGCCGATCCGGTGTGAGCGGCAATCGGTAGGCAACCGGGCGTCCACGGCGTACCTTGGTGGGCGGGCCCGCACGCACGGGACCGGGCCCGGCACAAGACTTTTCGGACGCGGCGGATATCCCGCGGAGCACAGGAGGAACGGTGACGTTGGGGCCGGATGAGACCGGGGAGATTCGGCTGGACGCGCCGACGGAATGGTCGTCGACCGTCGTCGGACATCATCGGCTGCGCCACGATCTCGCGGTGGTCCGGTTGATCGGCGAATTCGTCCCGTTCGAACCGGGTCAGTCGGTCGAGGTCCAGATTCCGCAGCATCCGGGTATGCGACGCCGGCTGTCGCCCGCACTGCCGCCCTCCCTGGACGGCAAACTGGAATTCCACGTCCGCACCGTCCCGGGCGGATGGTGCAGTGGATCGATCGTCACCGAAACGGCCCCCGGCGACGAGTGGCGGATCAGTGCCCCGGCAGGGTGGCTGAGCGTCGACCCCGGCACCACCGACCTCGTGATGATCGCCGGCGGAACGGGTTTGGCGCCGATGCGCTCACTGCTGCTGGATCTGTCCCGTCGCCCGCAGCCGCCGCGCACCCATCTGTTCATCGGCGGGCGTAGCCCGCGCGACCTCTACGCCTCCGACATGCTCTACCTGCTCGCCGGCGAGATGCCCTGGCTGACGGTGATCCCGGTGGTCGAGAGGGCCGAGGATCCGAACTGGGTCGACCAGTGGTACGAGAGCTGCCGCGTGGATGTCGGATTCGATGTCGACGAGATGCTCGAGGGCACGCTGGCCGATGTGGTGGGCGATATGGGCCCGCTGCTGCACCACCAGGTCCTGGTGTGCGGCTCGCCCGGAATGACCCAGGCCACGCTGGAAGTGCTGGTCAATACGGGAACGCCGGCGGAGGCGATTCGCTTCGACGGGCTCTGATCCGCTCCGGGACCCGCTCGGCGGGCGTCTAGAGCAGCGGATCGTGGCGGATGTTCTCGGTGGGCGTGCCCGCCGCCATCAACCGGAATTTGGTGGTCTGCACCGTACTCGGTGATCCGACGATCTGGACATCGCAGTCCGACCAATCGCCGCCGCGAGCCACCACGGCTCCGATCTGGCCCGTTTCACGCGGCGCTATGCCCGGAAGATCGGATTCGACACGCTCGGGGTGATAGTACCACCAGGGGTTGTCGTCGCTTTCGGTGACCGGAACGACGGTGAGCCACTTGTTCGCGACGGCCAGTTCGCTCAGCGTCGGCAGATCGTAGAGATCGCACGGATGGTGGCCGCCGACGAACAGGTGGACCTTCGGATTGGATCTACGTCGGGACATCGCCAGCAATTGCGCACGCAGCGGCGCGATTCCGGTGCCGCAGCCCACCATCAGCATCTTCCGGCGCGTGTTGCGCGGCACCCCGAGCCCACCCAGCGGCGCCCCGAGCAGCCACTGGTCACCGATCGTGGTGTGGCCGACCATCGCCGGACTCACCCATCCGCCGCTGACGCTGCGAATATGGAATTCGATCTCGCCCTGGGGATTCGCCGGAATCGCCGGGGACAGGTACCGCCACATCCGCGGGCGGGCCGGGATCTGCACGCTCACATATTGTCCGGCCGCATAGGACATGGGCTGGTCGAGCCGCAGCCGGACGACGACCAGATTGCACAGCACCTCGCGATGTTCGACGACGGTTCCGGTCCAGACCGGCGGTGTCGTCTCCAGTTCGGCGGCGCCGATCATCGTCTCCGTGATCAGCCCGAGGCCGGCATCCCAGGCCTGCTCCACCTCGTCGGTCCACAATTCGGTTCCGGCGTGGGCTCGCAAGGCGCTTTTGAGCGAATTGCCCACGGCGGCATAATGTTCGGCTACGACGCCGTATTTGCGGTGGTCGCGACCGAGCTGGGCCAGGAAGGGTAGCAGCTGCTCGGGCTCCTCCAGCCGGTCCACGGCATACCCGATGGCCTTGACCAGCCGGTCGCGCTGCACCTCCAGGGCCGCGGGGAAGAAGTCCCGGAGCTGCGGATATTCGGTGAAGAGCAGGGCGTAGAAGGAGCGGGCGAGTTGTTCGGGGCCGCCGTCCTCCGCGGCCACCGCCTTGAACGTCGTTCTGATCAACGCGACGGTCCGCGAATCCATCTGTCCACAACCCCATTTCGCACGTCGAACACGGGCCGGTCCGGTGAGCGCGGTGCCGCCGGACACGCGGCGCAGCCGATGGAGACCGAGTGTAGGCGAGGTTTGCCAGGTGCGGGACGCACTGATGGAACAACAGGGAGGTAATTCGGCGGAACCAAGGTCCGCGGGTGTGTAGGCCCCTGGAAACCGACCCAAAGACCGTGACACGCTAAGTATTTCGGCGTGTTCGGGAGTAGTCGTGCATGGCTCGATACGCGATTTTCAGATTTGCCGGTCGCATGCTGGGCAACCATCCGGCATCCGCAGACGCGAACAGCGCCCCCGATCGGGGGCGCTGTCGCACAGTGTGTTCGGTCGCGGAACTGCGCCGCGCCGAACCCGCTTTACCGCCGTTTGTTGCGCGGCTGCCACACCACCAGTGCGGTACTACGTTGCGGTGGAGCCAGATCGGGCCGGTGCCCGGCGCGCAGGCGGTCGACCTCGGCGGTCAATTCACCCACCCGCTGCTGCAGCGCCTCGACCTGATTGGTGAGTTCGATGATCCGCTTGATCCCGGCCAGGTTGACGCCCTCGTCCTGCGACAGGCGCTGCACCTCGCGGAGCAGTTCCACATCCCGTGACGAATAACGCCGGCCGCCGCCGGAAGTGCGTTGCGGCGTAACCAATCCCAGCCTGTCGTAGGTCCGCAACGTCTGTGCGTGCATTCCCGCCAGCTGAGCCGCCACCGAGATCATGAAGTACTCGGTGCCGGTTGCCCGATTCTTCGGATCACCGTTCATTACGCACCTGCCCAACCTGCGCGCGGGTCGAACCCGCCGGCCTTCTCCGCCTCCGCGTAACGCCGTAGCGCCTCGGAGGCTTCGTCGTCCAGCTTCTGCGGTACCGCGACCTTCACCGTGACCAGCAGGTCACCGGCGCCGCCGCCGCGCTTGGGCACACCGCGCCCACGCACCCGCAGCGTCCGGCCGTCGGCGGTGCCGGGTGGCACCTTCACTCCGACTCTGCCTTCCAGTGTAGGCACGGAAACCGTTGTACCCAACACCAATTCGCTGTAGCTGACCGGCAGCACCAGGGTCAGGTCGTCGCCGTTGCGGCCGAAGACCTTGTCCTGGCTGACGTGCACGGTGACGTACAGGTCACCCGCCGGCGCGCCGCGCAGACCCGCCTCGCCCTGACCGGCCAGCCGGATCCGCTGCCCGTCGCGCACCCCGGGCGGGATGCGCACCGTGATGGTGCGGGTCCGGTTCTGGATACCGGTGCCGTGACAGTCGGTGCAGGGATCGTCGATGATCGAGCCCGTTCCACGGCAGTCGTCACAGGGTTCGCTGAACCCGAACGCGCCCTGGTTGCGGCTGATCACGCCGGTTCCGTTGCAGTGCGGGCACACTCGCGGGCTGGTGCCCGGCTTGGCGCCGCTGCCGTGACAGGTCGTACACGGCGACGGACTGGTCATCCGCAGCGGAACGGTCACGCCCTGGGCCGCTTCACGGAACCCGAGAGTCGTCTCGGTCTCCACATCGCTGCCCCGTCGCGGGCGCGACGTGGTCCGTGTGCCACCGCGGTTGAACAGGCCGCCGAGGATATCCCCCAGACCGCCGTCACCCGCGCCGGCGGCCGCACCGCCGAAGATGTCACCCAGGTTGAATTCGTTGGAGAAGCCACCACCGCCGGTGTAGCCGCCACCCGGTGCGTAGCCGCCGCGGCCGAAACCGCCGCTGGCGAACAACCGCCGGGCCTCGTCGTACTCCTTGCGCTTCTCCGGATCGGCCAGCACGGCGTGCGCCTCGCTGACCGCCTTGAAGCGCTCCTCGGCCTTGGTATCTCCCGGATTCTTGTCCGGATGCAGATCCCGGGCCAGTTTCCGGTAGGCCTTCTTGATCTCGTCCTGGGTCGCGCCGGAGGAAATACCCAGCTCTTTGTAGAAGTCCTTTTCCAGCCACTCCCGATTCACCGGGCATCTCCTCCTTCCGTCACGTTGCGCGACTGTGTGTTACTCGGCACCGTCGGCATCTCGGCCGGCATTCGCAGTGTCCGACGAGTCGGACAGATCCGCTACCCCATCGGTGACTCCGACCAGCGCATGGCGCAGGACGCGGTCGCCGAAGCGGTAACCCTTACGCATGACCACCCCGATCACCGGGTTGTGTCCCTCACCCTCGTGCTGCACGGCCTCGTGCAGGGTCGGGTCGAAAGGTTCACCCTCGGCACCGAACTCCTCGAGGCCCTGCTTCTGCAGCGCGTCGGCGAGCTTGTCCGCGACCGACTTCAGCGGTCCGGACTCGAGATCGCCGTGAGCACGGGCACGATCCAGATCGTCGAGCACACCGAGCAATTCGGTGACCACCGCGGCCTTGGCCGAATCGATGGCGGCCTTGCGGTCGCGATCGACGCGGCGGCGATAGTTCGCGTACTCCGCGGTCAGCCGCTGCAGATCGGCAGTGCGCTCCGACAATTCGGCGCTGATGCTGTCGGCGAGGGCGTCACCCTCGGCGGCGGGGGCCGCGGCGGAATTCGCCGCGGCCTCGCTCACATCACCCTGCGGAGCGGACGGTTTCCCGTCCTGGTCGATCTTCCGGTTGTCGACGATGGTGACCGGCTCCTCTTTCGGGCCGTGGTTATCGAGCGGCCCGCCGCTGTGTTCCGTCACTTCTTCTCCGGCTCTTCCACGACCTCTGCGTCGACCACGGTGTCGTCACCGGCGGACGCGTTGCCCGCACCGTCGGCGGCGGCGCCACCCTCGGCGGCCGAAGCCTCGTAGATCGCCTGGCCCAGGGCCTGCGATTCGGTGGCCAGCTTCTCCACCGCGGACTTCACCGCGGCGATGTCGCTGCCCTGCAGGGCCTGCTTGGCCTCGGCGATGGCCGCTTCGACCTTCTCCTTGGTCTCGGCCGGCACCTTGTCGGAGTTGTCCGCGATGAACTTCTCGGTCTGGTGGACCAGCGACTCCGCCTGGTTGCGGGTCTCCGCCTCCTCGCGACGCGACTTGTCCTCGGCCGCGTGCGCTTCGGCGTCCTTGATCATCCGGTCGATCTCCTCCTTGGACAGGCCGGAGCCGTCCTGGATCTTGATCGTGTTCTCCTTACCGGTGCCCTTGTCCTTCGCGGTGACGTGGACGATGCCGTTGGCGTCGATGTCGAAGGTGACCTCGATCTGGGGCACGCCGCGCGGGGCCGGCGGGATGCCGGTCAGCTCGAAGGAGCCGAGCAGCTTGTTGTGCGAGGCGATTTCGCGCTCACCCTGGAAGACCTGGATCTGCACGGACGGCTGGTTGTCGTCGGCCGTGGTGAAGGTCTCCGACCGCTTGGTCGGGATGGTGGTGTTGCGCTCGATGAGCTTGGTCATCACGCCACCCTTGGTCTCGATACCCAGCGACAGCGGGGTGACATCGAGCAGCAGGACGTCCTTGACCTCCCCCTTGAGCACACCGGCCTGCAGGGCGGCGCCGACGGCGACGACCTCGTCCGGGTTCACGCCCTTGTTGGGCTCCTTGCCGCCGGTCAGTTCCTTGACCAGCTCGGAGACCGCGGGCATACGGGTGGAGCCACCGACGAGCACGACGTGGTCGATGTCCTTGACCGAGATACCGGCGTCCTTGATCACCGACTGGAACGGCGCGCGGGTGCGATCCAGCAGATCGGAGGTGATCTTCTGGAACTCGGCGCGAGTCAGCTGCTCGTCGAGGAACAGCGGGTTCTTCTCCGCGTCCACGGTGATGTAGGGCAGGTTGATCGAGGTGCTCTGCGAGGAGCTCAGCTCAATCTTCGCCTTCTCGGCGGCCTCACGCAGACGCTGCAGGGCCATCTTGTCCTTGGTCAGGTCGATGCCCGAGCTGGCCTTGAACTTGTCGACCAGCCAGGTGACGATCCGGTTGTCCCAGTCGTCGCCACCGAGGTGGTTGTCACCGGAGGTGGCACGAACCTCGACGACGCCCTCGCCGATTTCCAGCAGCGAGACGTCGAAGGTGCCGCCACCGAGGTCGAAGACCAGGATGGTCTGCTCTTTGTCGCCCTTGTCCAGGCCGTACGCCAGGGCGGCGGCGGTCGGCTCGTTGACGATGCGCAGGACGTTCAGACCCGCGATCTGGCCGGCCTCCTTGGTGGCCTGGCGCTGCGCGTCCTCGAAGTAGGCGGGCACGGTGATCACCGCGTCGGTGATCTCCTCGCCCAGGTAGGACTCGGCGTCGCGCTTGAGCTTCATGAGGGTACGGGCGCTGATCTCCTGCGCCGTGTACTTCTTGTCGTCGATCTCCACCGTCCAGTCCTCGCCCATGTGGCGCTTGACGGACTTGATGGTGCGATCGACGTTGGTCACCGCCTGGTTCTTGGCCGGCTGCCCGACGAGAACCTCTCCGTTCTTGGCGAACGCGACGACCGACGGGGTGGTGCGCGAACCTTCCGAGTTGGCGACGACGACCGGCTCACCGCCTTCGAGAACAGCGATGACCGAGTTCGTGGTCCCGAGGTCGATACCGACCGCACGAGCCATAGTGGTTCCTCCTAGGTGATGTAACTGTGTGTGGTGCAGGGGGCGACCCTGCGCGCGGCACTTGTTCGTGCCGGTCGGACCTCGCCCCTGACACCGCACGGAGCACGGTCCTCAGCAACACTGAGCGTGGTCGGCTCAATCCTGCCCCCCGATCCCGTCGGAGTCAACCAGAAACTTGAGCCAATTGCACTCAACCTTGCGTCGAACAGCTCAACGAGCGGGGCGGACGGTTCATTCCCGCCGGGGGCGAAAAATTTTCCCGCCCCGGCGGCGAACACCCGGCCGGATACCGCGATACGCGGATGACCAGGCGTTTCGATCTCTTGCGAGCTCAGCCGGCGGCCGCGAGCACCTGATCGGCGAGATCCTTGTCGAGGCTCACCCGGACCAGGGCGGCGGCCAGCTCCGCGTCGTGGCCGGAACGGCCCAGGCGATCGAGCCGCTGCGGATCGGTCGACAGATGCAGGAGATCGGCGCCCTTACGGGCCCGGTCGTCGAAATGCGGGCGCACCCAGGTCCACACGTCCTGCACCTCACGCAGGAAGATCTCGGCGCCCGTCGGCCCGATCCCCTTGAACTGCTGCAGCAGTTCGGCCAGCCGATCCGGGTCGCGATCCGCTTCGTCGGCCAGTTTCCGCAGATCGCCGTGATAGCGGTCGAGCAGGATCGTGGCATTCTCACCGAGCCGGGTGGCGGTCGATTCGTCGTAGCGGCGGTAGTGGCCGCGTCCCAGCGCGTCGACGAGGTCCTGCCACTCGGCCTCGGCGACGCGCTGCGGGGTGCGGTAACCGCTCGATCTCAGTTCGCGCGCGGCGGCGACGGCGATATCGGCGGTGATCCGGGCGCTCATCAGTTGAGCCAGCACCAGGAGCTGGAACAGCGGAGCCGGTTTGTCGGCGAGGGAGATTCCCGCCTCGGCCGCATAGGTGGTCCCCGCTCGGTCGAGCAGTTCCCTGGCGATCCGATCCTCGTTCCCGCTCATCTGCGAACCCCACTTTCGTCGACCCGGCGATTCACTTCCCGGCTAACCCGAGACGCGCAGGTGAAACCCGCCGGGGAGGACGGGGCCGGCGTTCACTGCCTCACAGCTGGAGACATCACTGCCTCACGGCTGGGACTTGAAGATCACCAGGGGTTCGCCGGACGGCGCGACCACCAGGTGGCCGCTGCGAGCGCCTTCGGTGAAGATCGTGACCGTCGGCGGGTGGTCGGGTGCGGAGCTGTCGCGCCCGATGATCAGATGGCTGACCTTCGTCTGCGGAGACCCGACGGTTCGCGGAGCGCCGGCCAGCAGTGCCGCCAACTTCGGCACATCGATCGTGCCGAGGTCGATCGGCGCGAGTTTCGGATCGCGGCTGCTGGTCGTCCAGGTGTCGAATTCGCCCTTGTAGGAGGCTCTTTCGGTGGTCGACGGATCCCCCGGGCGGGGCCGCTCGATCGAGGCGTGCTCCGGCATCAACGTCACGTCGTCGGCAAGCAGATCGCCGTAGTGCTGACGGTAATCGGAGAGGAACACTTCGATGCCGGCGGCGGTCGTCATATCCGGCGGCGTGCGATCGGCGAGCGGACCGTTGTCACTGCTCACCCAGCCGCAGAACATTCCGATCAGTGCCGCGGCCGCCACGGCCCCACCGGCCACCATCCAACGCCTGGACCGTCGTCGCCGGGCCGGGCGCACGACGGGAGCGTCGACCAGATTGGCCGGAATCTGCAGATCGCCGATCACCTTCTCCACATCGGCGAAGGTGCGGGCGCTCATCGCCGCGGCGGTGCGCCGCTGGTGATCGCCATCGGAGAGCTGGCCGTCGTCGCGGGCGGCGTCCAGCAGTGCGCAGGCGTCGACGCGATCCGAATCACGCACGCGTAAAGCACTGTTCGCGGCGCCGGAGGACGCGCCGGTACGGCGGGATGTGTCGAAAGTTCCCATCGGCGGCACCTATGTGTGGAATGGATAGACGCGAATCGGATCGCCCGCGGGCGTGGCCTCCAGGTACGCGTTCTCGTTGAACGAATTGCCGACGTAGATGCTGATCGTCGGCACCTTGCTGATGGTGTCGATGCCCATGCCGATATGACTCACCGCGCCGCCGGGGACCTTCAGCAGCGGTACCGCCCGCGCGATCAGGTCACTCAACGCGGACGTGTTCACCGCGGCGAGGTCGAAGATCGGCTTGTCGGCCGAACGGGTGGTGATGGCGGTCGACTGCATGAAACCACCCCGATAGGAGTAGTCGGCCACTCGATTCGGCTGGCCCGCCGACGTGCGGTCGACCGAAGCATGATCCGGGAAGAGCGACAGATCATCGACGGTGTTGTCGCCGAATTTCGCGCGATAATCGGCGCGGAACTTCTCGAAGCCGGCCACCGTGGTGAGGTCGGGCGTCTCGATCACCATGGGCCGCACCACCTGTGGCGCCGCGGCCACCACCGGTTCAGGCGTGGGGGCGACCCGATGCGTCAGCAGATATCCACCCACCGCCGCAGCCGTCACGGCCACCGCCACCGCGCCCGCGAACCACGCCGTCCGGCTCCGCATCCCCGCCCGCGGATCGATCGGCGCCTCGGCGGGGCGTTGCAGATCCGCGGTCAATTCGGCCAGATCGCCGAGGGTTTCGGCGGCCGCGGTCAGATCGGTGAGGGTCTGATGTTCTTCCGCCGAGAGCTGGCCGTCGGCCAGGGCGGTGTCGAGGGCGCGGCAGGTTTCGGCCCGATCGGCGTCGCGGGCACGGATGTGGGCCGGATAGCGGCCTGCCCGCCGGGGCGGACCCGGCGGCTGCTTCCATTGCGCACCGCCTGCGGGCGGTTGCAGGTCGTCGACCAGATTCCGCAGTTCGCCGACGGTCTTGGCGGTGGCCGCGCGGTCGGATCGGTCGTGATATTCGTCGGCGCCCAGTTGGCCCTCGTCGAAGGCGGCATCGAGCAGGGTGCGCGCTTGAACCCTGTCCATATCGCGGGCCCGCATACTGCCGGGTGCGGGCATACCCGGCATTCCGGACCCAGAAGAGCTCACCCCTGGATGGTAGCGACTCGGCATCAGCAGCTCGGCGTGTCGCAGCGCGACAGGGGCGACCCCCGACCTCCGGGGTCTTTCCGGTCGCTGGGGCGTTCCTCCGCAATCCCGCTGAATCGGCACATCCCGCGCGGTACCGTGCGGATATGAAGGCCGTGGTGTGTTCGGAAGGCAAGCTGGACGTCGCGGAAATCCCGGCGCCGAAACCCGGGCCCGGACAGCTGGTGATCGCGGTGTCGCGATGCGGGATCTGCGGATCCGATCTGCACGCCCGCCTGCACTGTGACGAATTGGCCGAGCTCGCGGCCGTCACCGGTTATCCGAACTTCATGCGCTCCCATCAGCGTGTGGTGCTCGGGCACGAATTCGTCGGGGAGATTGTCGAATACGGCCCCGGCTGCCGCAAACGCTGGCAGCCGGGCACCCGTGTGGTGGCATTGCCGATCGTGCGCAACGGGCGCACCCCCGAACTGACCGGGCTGTCGGAGCAGGCGCCCGGCGGCTACGCCGAACAGGTCGTGGTGCAGGAATCCATGACGTTTCCGGTACCCAACGGCCTGGCCACCGACCATGCGGCACTGACCGAGCCGATGGCCGTCGCCTGGCATGCGGTGCGTAAGGGGCGCGTCGGTCGCAACCAGCCGGCGTTCGTGGTCGGCTGCGGGCCGATCGGCCTCGCGGTCATCAGTATGCTGCGCGCCGCCGGCGTGAAAAATATTGTCGCCAGCGACTTCTCACCCCGCCGCCGCGAACTGGCGCGCCGGTGCGGCGCGAATGTGGTGGTGGATCCGAATCTGGAATCGCCGTGGACGGCCAACCCCGCGAAGGGCCGCATCTCCGGTGTCACCGATATCCTCAATCTCGGTTTCGACACCATGACGCGACTGCGCAGCATCCCGAAACTGCCCTGGTGGTACCTGTTCCGCCTCGCGCACAGCCTGGACGCGGCGCCGGGCGGGCCGGTGGTGTTCGAATGTGTGGGCGTACCGGGCATCATCGACCAATTGCTCACCGACGCACCGCCTTTGACCCGCATCGTGGTCGTCGGGGTCTGTATGGAGACCGACCGGTTCCGGCCCGCGATGGCGATCAACAAGGAGATCGAACTGCGCTTCGCCTTCGGCTACGACCCGGGCGAATTCCGCGACACCCTGCACATGATCGCCGACGGTAAGGTCGACCCGGCCCCGCTGATCACCGGAACGGTGGGATTGGCGGGTGTCGACAATGCCTTCACCGCTCTGGGCAGCCCCGAACAGCACGCGAAAATCCTTGTGGACCCGTCGAGTTCACTGATCGACGTGTGATCGTTCAGCGGTCGAGCAAGGGGAAGCGTCCGGAGTCCAGCAGGGTCGCGATCGCATCCAGCCGGGCCGGGGGCAGCGCGTAATCCGGATGGGCCCGCAGGATCGACGCGGCGTCGTGCAGGCCGGCCATCTGCGCTTCGGCATCGGCAGCGCTGCGACCACCGGGCGTCACCGGGTGACCGGCGAGGCCGGGCCTGCCGGGCCGCACCCGGCCCTGATCGACGGCGGTCCGCACGCGGCGCGAACATCGGCACGGCGCTGCCGGATTCGCCACTCCGCAGGTGGAGTCGAGGAAGTTGCCGAGCCGAGTGCGCGCCCGTTCCAATCGTTTTCGATAGGCAGCCGCGCCGATGCCGAGAATCCACGCGGCCTCGGCCGAGGACAGTTCGAAGACATCGGCGAGGACGAACGCGACCCGTTCGTCACGAGCGAGACATTGCAGCATCGCCTGGCTGCAGACGAGCCGGACCTCCCGGGTGAGCACCGTCGCCTCGGGGCCCCGGTACTCCTGTTCGGCCAGTCCCTCCAGCAGATTGGCCCCGAAGCCGTCCAGATCCAGAAGTGCCGATTCCTGCGGGCTGCGGCGGCGCTGATTCAGCAGATAGTTGACCCCGATGCGATAGGCCCAGGTCGTCAGCTTCGCCTCGCCGCGCCAGCTCGCGAGATTGCCGACGGCGCGCAGCAGGATCTCCTGCACCGCGTCCTCGGCGTCGGACGGATTGCCGGTCATCCGTAATGCCAAGCGGTACAGCGGATCCTGCAGCAGTCGCACCACCTCGGTGACGGCGCTGCGGTCACCGGCCACGGCGCGATCGACCAGGGCGGTCTCGGCCACCCGCTCGTCGGCGTCGTCAACGCTCATCGACCTATCGTGCGGTGCCGCGGACGGCACCGCAACGGCGCAGGTCATTGCCGCGTTGTCCGGACCTCGGTTCGGGGTGCCGTGAGCCGCGAGCCGCGCAGCCAGGTCGCGACGGCCGCTCCGATCGCGTCGGGACGGTCCTCGGGTGCGTGGTGTCCGGCCGCACCGATTCCGACGACCTCGACCGCGGCGAAGGTCTGCCGCGCCCATTCCACCGCGTCCGACGATCCGAGGCCGACGCCGGCATCCACAGCCATCACCAGCTTGGGGATATCCGGTGTGGAGGCCATCCAGCGGCCGTAGTTCTCCACGACGGCGGCGACGTCGGCGGGCTCCCCGTCGAACGGAATCTCCCTCGGCCACACCAACATCGGCCGCCGCGACTCCGGCGTCGGATAGGGCGCGCGATACACGTCGAGGTCGGCCGGAGTCAGGCTGCGGGCGCCGAACGGGAGATTGAACTCGATGAACATGTTGTCGCGCAGGATCATCTGTTCGCCCTCCGGTGAGCGGAACCGCCGGAACAGCTCCGCGCCCTGTTCGGGCATCTCGGACCAGCGCAGCGGGCGCAGGAACGTCTCGAGCACCGCGACGCCGCGCACCCGGTCGGCATGCCGCGCGGCCCAGTCCATCCCCAGCGCACCACCCCAGTCGTGCCCCACCAGCACGACCTCCTCCAGTTCCAGGGCATCGAACCAGGCGTCGAGGTAGCGGGCGTGATCGGCGAACCGGTAGGCGATATCGGGCTTGCCCGACTCACCCATCCCGATCAGATCCGGCGCCAGCACCCGGGTCAGCGGGTCGACGTGCGGAATCACGTTGCGCCACAGATAGGACGAGGTCGGGTTGCCGTGCAGGAAGACCACCGGAACCGGTCCGGTGCCGCTCTCGCGGTAGTTGACGAAGGAATCGAGAGTCACGACGGTCGGCATGATGTGTCCTCGGATCGGTGCCCGGCCGGCTATGCGGCCCTTACATCCGGTTTCGACACCGGCCGGACGAGGTTGTGACAGACATCCACTGTGATGCGGGACACATCGCAGTGCCGAGGGATCAGCGGGCGCGCGGCGGACGCACCCGGCTCATCGGCGTGGTTTCCGGTTCCCGCAACTGGTCGACGATTCCCTCCGCACTCCGCGCCGCGATCAGACATGCCTCGGTGGTGAATCGGTCGGCCAGCGGATGGCGCGCCCGGCCACGCCACTTCCGCACCGCCGCCACAGCGTGTGCCCGCACTTCACCGCCCGGAGCGTCCGGCGGCAGCCCCAGGCGCAGGTGCGGTGCCACCCCGGATCCGCCGATCAATCGGTACAACTCGGTGACATCGTCCGCGGGCAGCGGCAATTCGTCGGTGCGCAACCGCCCGAGCAGACGCAGCTCGGCGAATCCGTGCACATCCGCCAACAGGCTGTTGATATGCGGCAGCAGGTCGTCGGCGCGCGTGCCCGGATGGGCGGCCACGATGCGCGCCACCGCCGTCAACGCCGAATGCGCCTTCAGCTGGTCGGCTCGCTGGGCGAACTGCACATCCAGCACCGTGCGCAGTTCCTCCACACCGCTGCGCTCGGCGAGTTCCCGTGCCAGCGTGGCGGAATCGCGCACACCCAAGCGGATCAGCGTCACCGCCATGCGGATGCCGAACAGGCCGAACCGGGCCGCGAGGTGCGCCCGCAGATCCGCCGGCACGGGCAGCGGCAACTCCGGATGGGCGAATCGGTCCGCGGACAGCAGCGCGATGCTCAGATCGTCCACCGAGATCCGCGCCAGCGCCTCGAAGGCGTCGAATTCGCGCTGCCGCAGCGTCGCGCCGGCGAAGGCGAGCAGACCGGCGACCGGAATGACCGCCTGGCACAACCCGGTTCGCTCCAGTTCGGTGGCGAACCTGGCCGAGACCTCGCGCGCCGAATGCAGGGCATCGATGCGGCCGGCGCCGATCTCGTCGGCCCGGGAGACCACCCCGATCACGCCGAGCGGACCCGAAACACCCTGCCGGGCAGCACCTCCGGAGCCGATGCGCTCCAGGAATCCGATATCGGAGGCGTCCAGCCGGCGCAGCAGATAGACGACCGCATCGGCCTCGGGCACGGTCACCGCCGCATCCTCGTCGGGCGTCAGCAGGCGCGAGGTGCGCAGCGACACCTCCCGCGACAACGACGAGGTCCCCGGGGTGTCGATGATGGTGGTGCGGGCCAGGGTGGCGGCCGGCCACTGCACATCCAGATGGTCGACCTCGTGCTCGCCGGCGGCGTTCCAGCGCAGCGCCGACAGATCGAAACTCAACCCGTGCGCCCCGGGCAGACCGTCGGCGCCGGGGGTGCGCCGCACCACCACATCGGCGCTCGCGCCGTCGGTGGCCAGGGCGCTCACCCGCGGCGCCGGGCCGTGGCGGTACCAGGTCACCATCCGGGTGCATTCGGTGGCATCGGTCGGCGCGATGTCCTGTCCGACGAGCGCATTCAGCAATGTCGATTTACCCGCCTTGAGCTGCCCGGCCAGCGCGACCCGCAGCGGTTGGTCGAGACGGCGCGCACAGTCACCGAGCATCGCGGCGGGGCGCGAACGCGGCGCGTAGGCCTGGCGGGCGGCCGAAACCAACCGGCGCGCCTCCCCCACGATGCCCGGCGTCTGGTCGCTGACCTGGTAACTCACGCGTCGACCGTACCCGAGCAGTCTGGGAATCCCGGTGCCGTGGGTTACGACTGCGCCCCGCGCGCATGACGTCCGGACGCACCCGCAGGCGGCAGCATCACATCGGCATGACGTCGCAGTTCGGCTACCACGCGCAATTGCCGCTCGAGTTCCGCGCACCGCTCGGCGCGCTGAGCGTTGGCCACGCCGGCGGCGTCCTGCGCGGCCTGCAGCGAATCGTTGATCGAGCGCAGGCTCCGGTCGGCGATTCCGGTGAAATGATCGCGCAGAATGCGATGAATGCGATGCAGCCGGTCGCGCGACTCCTTACCCGCCTCGAAACTCACATCGTCGAGGTAGCGGCGCACCGCCATCTTCGCCTCGCTGCGCTTGCGGGCCAGCCGCTCCCGCTTGTCGTCACGAAACGCCTTGCCGCCCAACAGCACACCCGCGCCCAGTGAGACCGGATTGATCAGGGCCAGGCCGGCGACCGTACTGGCCAGGCCGATCATCACCATGCCGCCGTAGGAACCACGCATACCGACGAGCAGTTTGTGGCCGATGCCGAGATCCGGCTCGAGATCGGCCAGCGTCACCCCCGCCACGCGCGATTCCTCCAGCTCCGAACCCGACCGCACCGCGGGCAGATCCACCGCGCCGAACTCCAGGAAGTGCTCGGCGACCCGCTCGGCCAAGTGGATGGCGCGATGATGCGTCCACAGCAGATTGTCGCCGATGGCGGTGTCGGTCGTCTGCATCAGCCACTGCTCCAGTTGATCCCACAGCCTCCCGGGGTCGTTCTCGTCGACCCACTCCTCGGCGGTTCTGCCGATGGCGCGCAACCGATCTCGCAGATCGTGATCGATATCGCCGGCCAGATCGGTGATGCCGTCGCCCAGCGTCTGCTGCCAGGCGGCGGTCCGGCGATGCAGCTCCTCGGCCTGCGCCTTGGCGGTGCGCAGTTCGCGGATGGCCGCCGCACCGCGTTCGGGGTCGCGCAGAGCGACCAGCTCGCTGCTCAGGGCCAGCGCGAGATGCTCTGCGGCAGAGGAGATATCGAGCGCCACCGCGCGCTGCGCGGCCGCCTGATCCCGGGCGACCACCTGTTCCCGCAGGAAGTCGAACAGCACACCGAAACCGGATTCCCGGCCCAGCTGCTGGTCCTGCAGCCGCATGGCGTGACTGCGCAGCAGCGCCGATACCGGAATGATCGGCAGGGCCAGGCGATTACGTTCCAGATGCGCCTGATCGGCCTGCATGACCTGGCGCCAATGCGGATACAGGTCGATCTTGCTGAGTATCAGGGCAACGGCCGGGCACAATTCGCGCACCTGCCGCAGGAAGTCGACCTCCGGTTCGGTCAGTTCGGTGGAGGCGTCCGAGAGCACCAGCACCGCGTCGGCGGCCGGGGCCAGGGCGAGAACCGCCGCGGCCGTGGCTGTCGCGTGACCGCCGACCGGCGGGGTGTCGATGACGACGATCCCGTCGGCCAGCAGCGGATTCGGCAGCTCGATCTCCACCCGCGCCACCCGGCCGTGCGGAGACCGCGGCGTGACGGTGTGAATATCGCCGAGCGGCACCGATATCCGCCGATTGTCCCGCTCGTCACCGGACGGCGTGGTGATGACGATCTCGGCCCGGGCCTGCGGGCCGTGAGCGAGCACGATCGGCACCCCGGTGGTCGCATCGTCACCGACCGGGCTGATGTCGAGATTCAGCAGCGCGTTGACGAACTGACTCTTGCCCTGGTTGCCCAGCCCCACCACCACGATGCGGCGGCGGGGGTCGCGGATCCGGCCGGCCAGCACCTCCAGCCGGCCGACCAGATCGTCGCGATCGGCGGTGCGCGCGGCGGTGATGGTTTCGGCGAGAATCCGCGACAGCGGTGAGGCAGGCGCCTCCGGGGCGGTGTTCGCCGCGACCACACTGCTCATTTTCGTTGCACCCCAACCTGTTTCGTTACCGAATTCAGTACTTCGCCGCTACCCTCAGTGCAGCAGTCCGCCGGTGATGTCACCGGAGGCGTGCGTATCGGTGACGGTCGAGGCATGGCCGGACGCGTCGCCGAACAGGCTCGAGTCGGTGTGACCGCCGGTGTCGAGCCCGCCGGACAGCGAGCCGTTACCGCCCGCCGCCAGCGTGCTGTCGATGCCGCTGTGCGCAGTTCCGCCGAGGGCGCTGTCCACGCCGCCGCCGATACCCGAGGCGCCGACGCCGGAGATATCGGTCCCGACGCCGCTGCCGAACGCGTGCGACACATCGACACCGGACCAGGTGCCCGCGGCCGTACCCGAGAGCGCCGACGAAGCATCCGTACCGGCGTGCAGTCCCGAGTCGACCGAGCCCGCCAGACCCGAACTCGCATCGGCACCCGCGTGCAATCCCGAATCCGCCGCGCCCGACAGCGAGCTCGACAGACCGCCCGCACCGTGCAGACCGGACTCCGCCGTACCGGACAACGACGTGCCCAGATCACCGGCACTGTGCACACCCGACGCCGCGGTCCCGGACAACGACGTACCCAGGTCACCGGCACTGTGGACGGCTCCGGCGCCGGCACCGGACAAAGACGCGCCGAGATCGCCCGCACTGTGGACAGCCCCCGCACCCGCGCCGGACAACGACGTCCCCAGGTCGCCCGCACCGTGCACGGCCGATGCGCCGGCTCCGGAGAGCGAGGTCGCCAAGTCGCCGGCCGTGTGCGCTCCCGCATCGGCCGATCCGGACAGCGAGGTTCCCAAGCCGGTCGCGCCGTTCAGACCGGACGTCGCCGCACCCGACAGCGAGGACGACAGATCCCCGGCCGCATGAGCACCCGAAGCCGCGGCCCCGGACAGATCTGCGCCGCTGTGCACCGCGCCGCCGAGACCACCCGACAACCCGGTCTCCAGCCCGGTAGCGCCCTGCGCCCCCGAGGCCACCGCCCCACCGAGCCCGGCTCCGATGCTGGTAGCACCCCCGAGCCCCGCGGCAGCGTTCGCCGCGCCCCCCAGCGCACCGCCGAGCCCGGCACCGGCGTTCGCCGCACCGTTCAAGGCACCGCCCAGCCCGGCACCAGCGTTCGCAGCACCACCCAAGGCACCTCCGAGCCCGGCACCGGCATTCGCCGCACCGTTGACGGCACCGCCCAGTCCGGCACCGGCATTCGCCGCACCGTTGACGGCACCGCCCAGTCCGGCACCGGCGTTCGCGGCACCGTTGACGGCACCGCCGAGGCCGGCACCGGCATTCGCCGCACCGTTCAAGGCACCGCCGAGACCTGCACCAGCGTTCGCGGCACCGTTCAGGGCACCACCGAGACCTGCACCGGCATTCGCCGCACCACCC
>NZ_BAFQ01000197.1 GCF_000308375.1 Nocardia aobensis NBRC 100429
GGGTTTCCAGGCACCCGAGATCGCCACCACCGGCCCCACCGCCGCCACCGACATCTACACCGTCGGCCGCACCCTCGCGGTGCTGACCGTGAACATCCTGATGGTCGCCGGCCGCTACACCGACGGCATTCCGCATCCGGATGCCGAACCGGTCCTGGCTCGCTACGAATCCCTGCATCGGCTGCTGCTGACCGCGACCGATCCCGATCCGGACCGCCGGTTCCCGTCGGCCCGGGTGATGACCACTCAGCTGGCGGGTGTGCTGCGCGAGATCCTGGCCGCCGAGACCGGTACCGAACATCCGCAACTGTCGACGCTGTTCAGTCCGCCGCGCACCAGTTTCGGCACCGACGAACTGATCGGCCAGACCGATGTCTACGCCGACGGCGTGGTCCGCGGCAAGAACCTCACCGCCCGCGATATCGCCGCCGCCCTGCCGGTCCCGCTGATCGATCCGGCCGATCCGTCGGCCGCGCTGCTGGCCGGGACCGCGCACTCCGAACCGGAACACGCCCTCGACGCGGTGCGGGCCGCGCGGCGGCGAGCCGAGACCGCGCCGGGTGGTGCGCCGGACAGTTTCGCCGCCGAGGCCACCCTGGCCGAGGTTCGCGTCCACCTCGATCTCGACCAGCCGGCCGCGGCCCGCGAGCTGCTGGACAACCTGGACCACCTGGGCGAACACGATTGGCGCACCGACTGGTTCCAGGGCCTGATCGCGCTGCGCGAGCAGGACTACGAACGCGCCTACGACAGTTTCGACGCGGTGCTGTGCGCGCTGCCCGGTGAGATCGCGCCCAAACTCGCCATCGCCGCGACCGCGGAACTGGTTCTGCAACAGTGGGATTCGCCCGACCCCGCGCAGTGGCGGCACTGCGCCGAGAAGTTCTACGCCACGGTGTGGCGGACCGACCGCGGCGTGGTGAGCGCCGCCTTCGGGCTCGCGCGGCAATTGGCCGCCGACGGCCGGGTCGCCGCCGCGGTCGCGGCCCTGGACGACGTTCCCTCCGCCTCCCGCCACTACACCGAGGCGCGGCTGACCGCGGTCCTGCTACTGCTCACCGCACAACCCGCCGAGCCCGGTGATCCGGAGTCCGGGGACGGCGAGACATCGCAACCCGCACAGGTCGACGCCGATCGGCCGGAGGAGTCCACCCTGCACGTCGCCGCGGCACGGCTGCAGGCCCTGCCCGCCGCGGAACGCCGGGTCGCGCAGCTGCGGGTCCTGGTTCTGGGCACCGCGCTCGCGTGGCTGCAGGCCGGTCACCGCCCACAAGCGTCCGGCAGCACCCTGCTCGGGCAGCCGTTCACCGAACGCGGGCTGCGCCGCGGGATCGAATCCGGGCTGCGCGCGCTGGCCCGCACCGCCCCCGGCCGGACCCACCGGTACGCGCTGGTGGATCTGGCGAACGCGATCCGCGCCAAGAGCTGGTTCTGAGTCCGGTTCAGCCCACCAGCGCAGCGGCCGCCCGGGCGATGGCCAATTCCTCGTCGGTCGGCACCACCAGCACGGCGACCTCCGTGCCCGGCGGCGAAATATGGCGCGCCGCACGATCTTTCGCGGCGTTGCGCGCGGGATCCACCGCGATGCCGAAGCGTTCCAGGCCCGCCAGCGCATCGGCGCGCACCTGCGCGTTGTTCTCCCCCACTCCGGCGGTGAAGGTGATCGCGTCGACCCGGCCCAGATCCACCAGATAGGCGCCGATGTAATGACGCAACCGATGCACGTAGACGTCGTAGGCCAGCCGGGCCGCGGCATCCCCGGAATCGATCAGGTCGAACAGTTGCCGGAAGTCGTTGACCCCGGACAGGCCCTTGATGCCGGAGCGGCGGTTGAGCAGTTCGTCGATGCCGTCGATATCCAGCCCCGCGGTCCGCGCCAGATGCAGCGGAATGCCCGGGTCGATATCGCCGGATCGGGTGCCCATGACCAACCCCTCCAGCGGCGTCAGTCCCATGCTGGTGTCGACCGCCCGGCCGCCGCGAATCGCCGACGCCGAGGCGCCGTTACCCAGATGCAGGACGATCTGGTTGTGCGTGGCCGGGTCGCCGCCGAGCAGTTCCGAGACCCGCCCGGACACGTACTCGTGCGAGGTGCCGTGGAACCCGTAGCGCCGGACGCCGTGCGCGGCGGCGATCCTCGCGTCGATGGCGTAGGTCTTGGCGGCGTCGGGCAGTCCGTGGAAGAAGGCGGTGTCGAACACCGCGACCTGCGGTGTTTCGGGCAGCAGGTCGCGCGCGGAGCGGATGCCGGTGACGTTGGCCGGATTGTGCAGTGGCGCCAGAGCGGAGAGCTTGTCGATGGATTCCACCACGGCATCGGTGATCAGGGTCGGTTCGTAGAAGATCTCGCCGCCGTGCACGACCCGATGGCCGACCGCCGAGAGCCCCTCGCCGCTCAGATCGTGACCGCTGCGGGCGAACAGGTCGAACACCACCCGCAGACCCGCGGCGTGATCGGCGATCGGCCCGGTGTGCTCGAATTTCTTTCCGTCACTGTGATGTTCGACGGTCACCTCGTCCTCGGACACCGGTTCCCCGATGCGCGACACCAGTCCCGAGGCGGACACGTTCGCCGAAACCGGGTCCAGCAGTTGATATTTGATCGACGACGACCCCGAATTGATCACCAATACCTGCATCAGCCCTCCAGTGTCCTGCGGGGCACCCGCACCCGGTCGGCACAGCGAGCCGCTGCGCGATTGTCGCTCACCGTGCCTCCAGTGTCTTGCGGGACACCCGCACCCGGTCGGCACAGCGAGCCGCTGCGCGATTGTCGCTCACCGTGCCTCCAGTGTCTTGCGGGGCACCCGCACCCGGTCGGCACAGCGAGCCGCTGCGCGATTGTCGCTCACCGTGCCTCCTGCTTCTGCGCCTGGATCGCCGTGATCGCCACGGTGTTCACGATGTCGGCCACCAGCGCTCCGCGCGACAGATCGTTGACCGGTTTGCGCAATCCCTGCAGCACCGGCCCGATCGCGACCGCGCCCGCACTGCGCTGCACCGCCTTGTAGGTGTTGTTACCGGTGTTGAGGTCCGGGAAGATGAACACCGTCGCGCGCCCGGCGACATCGGAATGCGGCAGTTTGGTGCTCGCGACCGTCGGTTCGATCGCGGCGTCGTACTGGATCGGCCCCTCCACCGGCAGATGCGGCGCCCGCCGATGCACCAGTTCGGTTGCGGCCCTGACCTTGTCGACGTCGGCGCCGGAGCCGGATTCGCCGGTCGAATACGACAGCATCGCCACCCGGGGTTCGATCCCGAACTGCCGCGCGGTGCGGGCGGAGGAGATCGCGATATCGGAAAGCTGTTCGGAGGTCGGATCCGGCACCACCGCGCAGTCGCCGTAGGCCAGCACGCGATCGGCCAGGCACATCAGGAACACACTCGACACCGTCGAGACGCCGGGTTCGGTCTTGATGATCTCGAACGAGGGCCGGATCGTATGCGCGGTGGTGTGCGCGGCGCCGGAGACCATGCCGTCGGCGATGCCCCGATACACCATCATGGTGCCGAAATACGAGATGTCGGCCATGAATTCGCGGGCCCGCTCGACCGTCATCCCCTTGTGCGCGCGCAGCCGCGCGAATTCCTCGGCGAACTCCGCGCGCAGCTCGCTGGTACGCGGATCGAGCACCTGGGCGGCATCGATGTCGACACCGAGTTCGGCCGCGCGGGCGCGCACGGTGGCCTCGTCACCGAGGATGGTCAGCTCCGCGATCTTGCGTTGCAGCACGCGCCCGGCCGCCCGCAGGATGCGATCGTCGTCGCCCTCGGGCAACACGATCCGGCGCGGATCGGCGCGCGCCCGTTCCACCAGCTGATATTCGAACATCTGCGGCGTGACCACCGACGGCACCGGAACTTCGATGAGATTCAACAGCTTCCGGCCGTCCACCCGCTGCTCCATCAGCGCCAAGGCGGTGTCGATCTTGCGCATACTGCTGAGCGAGACCCGCCCGCGGGTGTGCGCGGCGGCGCTGGCGGTGTCGAACGTGCCCAATTGCGTGGTGAGGATGGGCAGTTTCGGCTTGAGGCCCGCCATCAGGCGCGCGATCGCCGGATCCGGCAACATGCCGCCGTTCATGATGATGCCCGACAACGACGGAAATCCCTCCGCCTCGTGCGCGTTCACCAGCGACAGCAGGACGTCGGAACGGTCGCCCGGCACGATCACCGCGACGCCGTCGCTGAGCCGCTCGAGAATGTGCTCGGCGGTCATCCCGCCGACCATCACCTTCAGCGCCTCGCGCTGCAGCAGCTCCGGATCGCCCGAATAGACGGTGCCGTCGATGGCCTCGCACAGCTCGTTCATGGTCGGCGCGGTGAGCAGCGGCACCTCCGGCATCGTCCACGACGGACAGGGCAGCACACCCATCGCGTCCCGCACGTCTTCGAGCCGCTCGGGATCACAGCGGTTGACGATGATCGCCATCAGCTGGGCGTGCTCGTGTTCGAGTTCCGCTTCGCAGACCCGGGCGACCTGCACGACCTCGTCGGGGCTGCGCCCGGCGCCGCGCAGCACCAGCAGCACCGGCGCGCCGAGGTTGACCGCGATCCGGGCGTTGTAGCGCAGTTCGCTCGGCCCGGCGACATCGGTGTAGTCGCTGCCGACCACCACCACGGCGTCGCAGACCTTGGCGACCTCGTGGAACCGCATCACGATCTCGCTGATCGCGGCGTCGGGATCGGCGTGCACCTGCTCGTAGGTGACCCCGACCGCCTGCTCGTAGTCGATATCGGCGGTGCAGTGTTCGAGCAGCAGCTCGAGAATGTAGTCCCGGCCGTGGTTGGAGCGGGTGATCGGCCGGAAGACGCCCACCCGCGGCGTCGTCGCCGAGAGCATCTGCAACATGCCCAGCGCCACGGTGGATTTGCCGGTGTCACCTTCCAGTGACGCGATGTACACGGTGGACGGTGCGGGTTCGGCCATGGTCCCGAGCTTAGTGAGCGGATATCCGCCGGAGGTCGCACCTACTGCCGGTTGCCGACGAAATCACAGCCGGTCGTATGCGCGGCCGCGGCCGACACCCATCCGTGAGGCGCGGCCGGTGCGGTGTTCGGAGTGACCACAGCTGCCCGGACCGGGCACGACGACCGCGCCGTGACGGCGACCGGACCAGAGGGATGAGCGTTGCGGACATGGGTCTGCGTCTTCCGAGCATTCAACGGCTCACATTTCGTCCGTAATGTCGGCACCATGCGACTCGGCACCTTCCTCCCCACGTCCACCCCCGATCCCCAGCGGCCGATCCTCGGCGATGTCGGCGCCGCGGCGCGGTTCGCCGAGGAGGTCGGCCTCGATTCGGTGTGGTCGACCGACCACCTCGTCGCCAGCGCGCCGATTCTGGAGAGTTCGGTCACGCTGGCGACCGCGGCCGCGGTGACCGAACGAATTCACATCGGCTACGGCGTGCTGCTGCTCGCACTGCGCCCGGCCGCGTGGGCGGCCAAACAGGTGAGCGCACTGCAGTACGTCTCCGGGAATCGGCTCTTGCTGGGCGTCGGCACGGGCAATCCCGCCCACGGCGATATCGGCTGGCGCGCGGCCGGGTTGCCGTTCGCCGACCGGGGCCGGCGCACCGACGAGAATCTGCGCGTGCTGCCCGATCTGATCGCCGGCCGCCCCGCCGTGCTGCCGGACGGCACCGAGGTCACGCTCGCCCCCGGCGCGACGGTTCCGCCGATTCTGGTGGCCGGCGACGGACCGCGCGCCCGGCGCCGCGCGGCCGAATTCGCCGACGGCTGGCTCGCGATCGGCCTCGCCCCACAGGAAGTGGTCACCGCCACAAAGGAATTGACCGAATCCGCCGCCACGTTCGGGCGCAGCACACCCACCGTCTCCGTCGTCACGCCGCTTCCCGCCGACCTCGGCGAGGCCCGGGAACTGTTCGACGCCTACGCCGAGGCGGGCGTCGACCACCTGCTCACCGCACCGCGTGACGGTGCCTGGCGCAAGGGATACGAATTCGTGGCCGCGGTCCGGCGGTAAACGCGCTCACCCGCCCGCGCGACCCCGGCCCGAGCCCTAGGATCACTGTCCATGACGGCACAGTTTCCGGATCGGCAGTGGGGTTCGCGGACCGGTCTGCTCGGGCGAACCGCGAGCGCGTTCGCCGCGACGAAATTCGGTTCGCTCGTGGTGCGCACCCTCACGCCGCTGGATCGGAAAGTGTTGCAGCGCACCGGTGCTCGCTACACCGTGCTCGGCCCGATCGGCGCCCCGATCGTCCTGCTCACCACCATCGGCCGCACCTCCGGGCAGCCGCGCACCTCACCGCTGCTGTACGTCCACGACGGCGACACGCTGTACGTGATCGGCAGCAACTTCGGTCAGGCCCGCCATCCTGCCTGGACCGCCAACCTGCTGGCACATCCTGAGGCGACGATAACCCTTGCGGGACAGAGCATTCCGGTGCACGCCCAGCTGGTCGAGGATCCGGAGCGTAAGCAACGGATCTTCGACCGGTTCGTGGAGACGACCGAGGCCTATGCCGCCTACCGCAGCCGGACGACGCGTGATCTGCGCATCTTCGCCCTGACCAAGGCGTGAGGGTTTCACACGATCCGGCTGTGGGCCAGATACACCCGGCCGGCGAAGGTACGGATCGGGCTGCTGCCGAAGTCGAGTGACCACACCGGTTGCTGATTCTTCCCGGCCGCGACGACCGTGATCGCGCCCTGACCGCCACGCGCGACGGTGACCACCCTCGTTCCATCGGTGGCCCAGGGCACCTGGTTGTCCGGCAGTACACCGCCCTCGGCCGTGTACGCGTCGAACCAGGCGTAGGCGAGCTTGTATTTGTTCTCGAGATAGTCGGAGCCGGTTTCCGCGGTGGTGTCCCAGCGAATCAGTATCTTGCTGCCGATTCCGGCGACCGACACACCGTGGCTGTAACCGGCTTCCTTCGGCAGTTGCCTGGACCAGAGCATGGATCCGGTCGCGGGATCGAAGGCGGCGAACATGCCGCGGTTCGTCAGCACCGGCAACGCGGGTGCGGTGTCCGGTTCGGCGTAGCGCTTGTCATTGCCGTTCGGCGCCGGATCGTCACCCTGGGTGGCATACGGCTGGCTCGCGACCACGCGCCAGCCGGGACCGGCGCTCGCGCGCTTCGTTCCGTCGAGCGCGAAGAAGTCCGCACCAACCGCAAATCCGCCGGAGTAAGCCAGCCAGTCCGGAGCCCACACGGTATTTGGCTGAACATGGTCCGGAGCCATCTGATACACGACCTTGCCGGTTTCGATATTGCGCAATTCGAAACCGGCCTTCGAGAACGGATCACCGGACACGGGATTCTTCTGCAGCGACAGCACACCGGAACCGTGGACCAGACCTGCTCGGATGTCGTCGGCCTGCCAGAGCACGGTGCCGGTGACATCCGCGGCGAGGACCGAACCCGTCGCGGCACCTTTGCGCTCTGGTTCGAATGTGGCGAATGTTTCTCCCGCGGAGACGATTTCGGTGGCGGCCGGCAAACGACCGGAGATCACACCCGTCTGCGTATCGATGAGCAGCGTCGCGTAGGAATCCGAATTCACGTCCCGGGTCCCGGCGGCGCTGTCCCCGGACTCCGTACGGCAGCCCGCGTAGCGGCCCGAGGCCGTGAACACGCACTCGGCGTAGGAGATGTACCCCACACCGACGCTGTGCAACAGCGCACCCGACTCCACATCGACGATGTCGAGTCCCTTGGTGCCGTTGTAGAACACCACCTTGTCCGTGCCGCCGATCGGGAGCGCCCACCCGTCGGCCGACCACCGCTTCCCGGTGGGTTCGGCACTGAGATCCGGGCTCTGCGGAGTTACCGAGATCCGGGCCAGCGCCCGGGCCGCATCGGTCGGTCCGACCTCGTCCGGCCCGCTCGCGTGCAGCACGAATGCCGTCACCACCGCAACGACGGCAACCACGGCCGCTACCGTGCCCACCGCCGCCCACATCGTCCGCGGCCCACCGTCACTGCCGCGCCGCGATGGCGGCAGCGCGGCGCCGGAGACGACGGTCGGGCCCGCGGCGTCCGATCCGTCGAGCGCCGGCACGGGCTGTCCGGCGAGCACGGTCGCGATCGCCGCCTGCGGGTCGTCCGGCAGTCCCGCAGGGGTGGCCCGCAGAGCCGCGCCGAGCGCCGTCGCGAACTCCGAGGACGACGCGAACCGATCCGCCGGCCGCTTCGCCATCGCTCGCGCGAGGACCGCGTCCACGTCCGGATGCAGGTGCGGACGCGCCGGCCGCACGCTCGGTGGCGTGGCCGTGGCGTGCCGGGTGACGACCACGACGGGATTGGCGTCCGCGAACGGCGCGTCGCCGGTGAGCACGTGAAAGATGGTGCAGGCCAGCGAATACTGATCACTGCGCCCGTCCAGCCGTTGCGCGCTCAACTGTTCCGGCGACGCGTAGTTCAGGGTGCCGATCATGACCCCGGTTCCGGTCAGATCGGAGGCGCCCGCGGCGTGACGGGCGATGCCGAAATCGGTGAGCAGAACGTCACCGTCCCGGCTCAGCAGGATGTTCGCCGGTTTCACGTCCCGGTGCACCAAGCCCTGCGCATTCGCGCGGTCCAGTGCTGCCGCGACGGTTTCCGCGATCCGGATCACCTCGTCGATGCCGAACGGTCCGGTCGCGGCCAGTCGCCGGGCGAGATCGACGCCGTCGACCAGTTCCATCGCGATCCACAGCCGGCCCTCGTACTCGCCGCGGTCGTACACCTTCACGATCGCCGGATGCGACAGACTCGCCGCCAGATCGGCCTCGCGCTCGAACCGCGCCCGGTATTCCGGATCGGCCGCAAACTGCGCCGGTAGTACCTTCACCGCGTCCGACCGCGGTAACCGCGGGTGCCGGGCGACGTAGACCTCGCCCATTCCACCGGCGCCGAGCACCCGTTCGATCCGGTAGCCGGCGAACAACTCCCCCGAATACAGCATTACTCCTCCTCGCCGTCAGCACCCTACCGAGTCGGCCCTGCCTGCGAGGGACGGACGGACCCGGCGGAATGGGTACACGGGAAGGCTCGGAGCGCTCGCAGTCTCCGATGGTCCAACCGCCGGAGCGCAATATTGCTGCGTTCCAAGAATTTACGCGGCGAGTCCGACTCGCCTGCTGAGTTCCTTCACATCGTCACGCACTCCCGGCGGCGGTGCCTTCAACAGGTCGAGCAGCATGTCGCGTAGGTACCCGTTGTAGCGGATCGTTTCCGGCGCTGTCCGTTCCGACTTCGACAACAATGCGAGCACTGCCGCCGACTGGTCACTACTGATCGTGCCCAATTTGGCCCATCTGCGCGGCCGCGTCCCGAACGGGACGGCGCCTATGCGCCCGACGACAGCCACCGCGCGAACCCCCTGGCGGAGCAATCATGCAAACTACTTTGCCGCAACGCCTTCCAGGTGCAGCAACGACACCGACACCGGACTGGTCCGCGTGTACCACGCAGCTGAACAGACTGCTCGCCGCCCTGCGGGCCTGGCAGCCGCGCGCAGTGCCGCCCGCACCCCCCACCGAGCAGGATATGGCGGTATTCGCGGCGACCGTTACGGCTGGGTGGCCCGACCGAGATCCAGATCGATGTCGAACGGAACGGTGACGTGGAGACGATCGTGGTGTATCCCCGTGGGGGTGTACTTCCCGGTCGCCGGGTCGAGTTCGTACACGTAGACGACCGCGCGACCATCGGCATTCTCCACACGCCAGAAGTGTGGAATACCGGCCTCGGCGTACAACTGCGGCTTTCGCTTGCGGTCACGTTCGACCGAGTCGGGGGAAACGACTTCCACGACAAGGGTGACGTCGGATGGCTTGTAGGCCGTTTCCTCGAGATTCGTCGAGGCGGCCGCATCGACAACCATCACGTCGGGTT
Organism: Nocardia aobensis NBRC 100429; assembly: GCF_000308375.1. Classification (GTDB taxonomy): domain Bacteria; phylum Actinomycetota; class Actinomycetes; order Mycobacteriales; family Mycobacteriaceae; genus Nocardia; species Nocardia aobensis. The sequence continues at coordinate 9,852 of NZ_BAFQ01000197.1, forward strand.
CCGGCCGTTGCCGACTCCCCAAGGTGACAGTCATCTCCCGTAGCACGACCAGATGTTTCGGCGCTCTGCGCTTCAGCTCCCCGCGGAGGAAGTCCACAACACACATGTGAAACAACTTCTGCGGACTCACGAAAACGAGGCTCCCGTCGATCAGTTCGGTATGCGGGGGCAGATCGGGTAGCCGGTCGAGATCTGCGGCGACGTAGCCTTCGGGCGGCGGAATCGGCCAGCCCGGAGACGGCCGGTCGCCCATAGGCATCGCGTCCGCTGTCATCTGGTCCCTCGCTCTGCGCATGCTGATCGACTGACCCGACAAGTATGCCACGCAACCGCCGTGACCTGTGAATACGCAATCAGTCCTCGATGGTTTCCGCGCCGGGCCGGACGGGTTTCGCCGACCCGGGCGCGGCGGCTCAGAGTGCGCGCAGGCGCGGTGCCAGGTCGCGCGCGAACAGGTCCAGGAAGCGGCGCTGGTCGTGGCCGGGGGCGTGGAAGACCAGGTGGTTCAGCCCGGCGTCGACGTAGGGCTTGATCTGCTCGACGGCCTGGTCCGGATCGCTGGCGACGATCCAGCGCTTGGCGATCTGCTCGATCGGCAGCGCGTCCGCGGCGGCCTCCATCTCGATCGGATCGGTGATCGAATGCTTCTGCTCGGCGGTCAGCGACAGCGGCGCCCAGAACCGCGTATTCTCCAGCGCCAGTTCGGGATCGGTGTCGTAGGAGATCTTGATCTCGATCATCCGGTCGATGTCGCCGAGCGTGCGCCCGACCTTCTCCGCACCCTCGGTCACCGCCGGCATCAACTTCTCGGTGTAGAGGTCCATCCCCTTGCCCGAGGTGCAGATGAAACCGTCACCGGCCCGGCCCGCGTACCGGGCGACCACGGGCCCGCCCGCGGCGATGTAGACCGGGATCCCGGCCGGCGGCACGTCGTAGATCGAGGCGCCGACCGTGGTGTAGTACTGACCCTCGAAGTCGACCCGGTCACCGCTCCACAGCGCGCGCATGAGATCGACCGATTCGCGCAGCCGGGCGAAGCGCTCCTTGAACTCCGGCCACTCCCCCTTGTAACCGGTCGCGATCTCGTTGAGCGCCTCCCCGGTGCCCACACCCAGCATGATCCGCTCCGGGTACAGCACCCCGAGAGTCGCGAAGGCCTGCGCGATCACCGCGGGGTTGTAGCGGAAGGTCGGTGTCAGCACCGAGGTGCCGAGCTGGATGCGGGAGGTCCGCTCACCGACCGCGGTCATCCAGGCCAGCGAGAACGGCGCATGACCACCCTTGTGCCGCCAGGGCTGGAAGTGATCGCTGACGGTCGCGCTGTCGAGGCCGTGTTCTTCGACCAGAACGCCGAGCTCGACGAGCTCGCGTGGTCCGAATTGTTCTGCCGACGCCTTGTATCCCAGCTTGAGATCACTCACTGCGCCACTCCTGTTCGCCGTCACGTGCGTGCTTGGGCCGGCTCCCGGGCGGGAGACGACCGCGTCGACCGAGTGCAGCGCTGGACGGGTGTCCCGAAATTCCTGTCCCGAAATTCGACAGCGCGGCAAGCTGCGGTCGCATTCGACCATAACCAGTGCGAATTCTGCGACCGCCGCGCGTACGCACCTACCGGAACGTCACATCACCCTCGGCAATAGCCCACAATTGGCTCGTGACTGCCGACAGTGAACCGATTCTGTCCTACCTGACCGATATGGACGGCGTGCTGGTGCACGAGGACCACCTCATCCCCGGCGCCGATGCGTTCCTGACGGAGCTGACCGAGCGTGAGATTCCGTACCTGGTCCTGACCAACAACTCCATCCGCACCCCGCGCGATCTCCAGGCCCGCCTGCGCCGGATCGGGCTGGACATCCCGGCCTCCTCGATCTGGACCTCGGCGACCGCCACCGCCACCTTCCTGAACGAGCAGCGTCCCGGCGGCACGGCGTACGTGGTCGGCGAATCGGGGTTGACGACCGCCCTGCACGAGATCGGCTACGTGCTGACCGACAGCGATCCGGATTACGTCGTCCTCGGCGAGACGCGGACCTATTCGTTCGAGGCGATCACCACCGCGATCCGGCTGGTCGAGCGCGGCGCCCGGTTCATCGCCACCAATCCCGACCCGACCGGGCCCTCGCGCGAGGGCGTGCTGCCCGCGACGGGTTCGGTGGCCGCGCTGATCACCCGCGCCACCGGGCGCGACCCGTACTACGTCGGGAAGCCGAATCCGCTGATGATGCGCTCGGCGCTGCGGCAGATCGGCGCGCATTCACAGTCGGCGGTGATGATCGGCGACCGGATGGACACCGATGTGATCGCCGGACTCGAGGCGGGGATGCGCACAGTGCTGGTGACCTCGGGGATTTCCACCCGGGCCTCGGTGGAACAGTTCCCGTACCGGCCGACCGTGGTGATCGATTCGGTGGCCGATCTCGTGGGCCGAACCGGGAATCCGTTCGCGGTCTGAGCGGAAAAGTCCGGCCGGCGCACCGTCCGGACGCCGGCACGGTCGTTCCCCGGCGCCCGCAGTCCATCAGTCCGGACTTGTGCCGCGATCCCCGGATTCCAGCGCTTCCAGCGCGGCCGACAGATCGCCCAGCGCGTCCACCACTTCGGCGAACCGCCGCGAACCCAACTGTTGCGCAAGCTGTTTCGCCATGACGGCATGGTGCGGGGTGATCCGGCGGACCGCCGCGTAGCCCGCGTCGGTGATCGCCACCAGCTTCGCGCGGCGATGTGCGGGGTTGGGCCGGTATTCCGCGAAACCCTTGTCCACCAGCAGGTCTGCGATGCGCTGCACGCTCTGGCGGGTGATGCCCATCTCGCGCGCGATGCCCGATACCGGCAGCGGTTCGTGCAGCACCGCGCCCAGCACCTGCCACCAGGCCGCGGTGATCTCCGCCGGTTTCGCCAATTCCTCTGCGATCGTGAGGAATTGGCCGTTCAGCTTGAAGGTCGTGATCGCCGCCGCGGAGAACAGTTCGGCATCACCCCGACTCATGCCGGCTCGACCGCCGCGGCCTGCAGGGCGAAGAACCCGCTCGGATCCCGGTCCGCGTAGAGCCGATACCACGCGTCCAGGACGGCCGGCTCGAACAGGTCCAGCCGCGCGAAGATATGCCGCGCGAAGTCGATCGGCGCGATACCACTCGCGGTGATGAGATCGCCGGCGGTCACGGCCGGTTCGTCCACGAAGTGTTCCGCTCCCGAATATCCGGTCGAGACAAGGTTTTCCGCGGCGTTGCCGGTGTGCGGGCGAGCATCGAGCAGGCCCTGGGTCGCCAGTCCGTAGGTCGCCCCGCAGATCGCCGCGACGGGCACGCCGGCCTTCAGAAAGTCCGCCGCCGCCTGGGCGAACGGCGCGAGTTGCCCGTCCTCCCAGATATCGGCGCCGGGCAGGATTAGCATCGCGCTGTCGCCCGGCGAGAGCTGATCCAGAGTCAGATCGGGAAGCACGCGCAGCCCGCCCATCGAGGTGACCGGCTCGGCGGTGGCGCCGACCGTGCGGATCTGCCAGGTTCCCGGTTCGCGCTGCATCAGTGGGCGATTGATACCGGCCGTGACGTAGCTCGGCTCCCAATCGGCGAAGGTGTCGTACACCGCGATATGAACCGTTTTACTCATGACAGTATGCTGTCATAATTGACAGCATACTGTCAATGGTTTCGGTGTCAGCTCAGCGCCTGCTCCAGATCGCCGAGCAGATCCTCCACATCCTCGAGTCCGATCGAGATACGCAGCACCCCGTCGGTGAGACCGACAGCCGCACGGCCTTCGGGACCCATCGCCCGGTGCGTGGTGGTCGCCGGATGCGTGATCAGGGTCTTCGCGTCGCCGAGGTTGTTGGAGATGTCGACGATGCGCAGCCGGTTCAGCACCTCGAAGGCGCGCTTCTTGCCCTCGCCGGCGCCCGCGGCGAGTTCGAAGGTGACCACGGTGCCGCCGCCGGACATCTGCGAGGTCGCCAGCTCGTGCTGCGGATGCGAGGTGAGGAACGGGTACTTCGTCCAGGCCACGCCCGGATGCCGTTCCAGGAACTCGCCGACGGCCAGCGCGGACTGCGTCGATTGCCGCACCCGCAGCGGCATCGTCTCCAGCCCCTTCAGCAGGGTCCAGGCGTTGAACGGGCTCAGCGCCGGGCCGGTGTGGCGCATCAGATTCTTGACCGGTCCATTGATGTAGTCGCCGGTGCCGAGGATCGCACCGCCGAGCACCCGGCCCTGTCCGTCGATGTGCTTGGTGCCCGAATAGACCACCACATCGGCGCCGAGGTCGAGGCTGCGCTGCAACAGCGGCGTCGCGAACACGTTGTCCAGCACGACCTTCGCACCGGCGGCATGAGCCAGTTCGCTCACCCGCCGCACGTCGACGAGGGTCTGCATCGGATTCGACGGGGTCTCGAAGAACACCGCGGCCGTCGGCTGCGAGAGCGCCCGCTCCCACTGGCCGAGATCCTCACCGTCGACGAAGACGGTTTCCACGCCCCAGCGCGGCAGGATCTCGTTGCACACCACGAAACAGGAACCGAACAGGCTGCGCGCGGCCACCAGCCGATCGCCCTGCCCGAGCAGCGCCGCCAGCGCGGTGAACACCGCGGACATCCCGCTGGCGGTGGCGAAACACGCCTCGGCGCCCTCGAGCAGCCGCATCCGCTCCTCGAACATCGCGACCGTCGGATTGCCGTAGCGGGAATAGACGAAATGCTCGATATCGCCGGTGAAGGCCGCTTCGGCCGCCTCCGCGCTCTCGTAGACGAATCCGGACGACAGATACAGCGCCTCGGAGGTCTCCTCGAAACCGGAGCGGCGCAGCCCGCCGCGCACGCCCAGGGTCGCCGGACCCACGCCCTCGGGCAGCGGCCGATCGAATGCACCGCCGGTGATCATGACTGCCTCCACGAAAAGAATTGCCGCACAACAGATCCGCTCACGACTGCCGCCACGGCAGGCCGAGTGCGCGCCAACCCGCGCCACCACGATGCCCCTCGGCATCCAGCGGACCCTCGAAACCCTCGAGCACGTTGTAGGAGGGTGCGAAGCCGGCCGCCGTCGCCGCCGTCGCCGCACCGATCGAACGCTGCCCGGACCGGCACAGGAAGATCACCGGGGCATCGCTGTCGCCCGCGCGATCGGCCAGCACCTGTTTCAACTGCTCCACGAACGCGGGATTGGGCGAGCCGGTGCCGTCGACCCATTCGATGAGGGCGGTCGGCCGCTCGATCGAGGTGGTGTCGGGCACTCCGACGAATCGCCATTCGGCCTCGGTGCGCACATCCACCAGCACCGCATCCGGATTGTCGCGCAACAACTCCCACGCCTGCCCAGGCGTGATGTCACCGGCGTAGCTCACTTGTCGAACCTCCTACGGAATCCGCACTTGCCGCGTCCGGTCGGACCGCGGCCAGGTCGTCACCCGGAGCACCCCACCGCGGAGGAGGGTTGCCGACCAGCTAGCCGGGGCTTGCCGCTGGTACTCATGACCTGAACCGAGAATGCCTGGTCACAGGCCCGATTGTCAAACATCGACGGCGACGGCTCAGGGGTTGCCGCACACCAGCCAGGTGCCGTTCTCACGGCCGAAATTCCAGTTCGCCGCGGTCTTGTGCCCGTCGATCTGGCTGGTCACCGAGGCCGTGGCGTGGTCGCCGTCGATGTGCACCGCGTCGACTCCGGCGATCTCCACCTTCTTGCCGACGGAGCCGGCGCCCAGCGGAGACTTCTTCTCGTCGAAGCCCGCGCATTCGGTGGTCTTGCGCCGGTCGGCATCGGAATCGCTTCTCGCCGTGGCGAAATTGCGCGCCGCGATGGCCACCCGGTCCGGATCTGTGAGATTGTTCTCAGCCGGGCGGGTGACTCCGAGGATCACGACGGCGAGCACCGCGAGAACGGCGATGGCCGCGGCGATCAGGAACGGCGTCGCCGATCGCGTGGTGTCGCGCTGATCGATCGAGGTAGCCGGATCATCGCCCCGGGGGTCGCTCCGGCCGGCCGGATCGCTGTCACTCATGGCGCGATCATCCCCGGTGGGCCGAAGTGTCGAAGATCACGCCCGCATTTTCGCGCGGATACCGGGAATAGCGGCGGTGTGTGCCACCGATAGAATCACCAGAACTCCGGCCACATCCGGTGCACGGATCGGGAGAGCTCCGCGCGGCAACGAGGCAGCATCGGCGGAGCAGTCGGGCAGGGGCCCGGCCCGCACGTCAACTTAGCCTAAGCTAAGAAGGACGGCTGACAAGACGAGAGTTTCGACCAAAGGTGCGCGTAGAAATGACCGAACACGCTGGAACGAAGAGCGGCGCGGGCGACCGCCCACTGCGCATCGCGATCGTCGGTGCCGGACCGGCCGGAATCTACGCCGCCGACGCGCTGATGAAGTCCGAGGTCGAGGCGAGTATCGACCTCTACGAGCGCATGCCTGCCCCGTTCGGTCTCATCCGCTACGGCGTCGCGCCCGACCACCCGCGCATCAAGGGCATCATCACCGCCCTGCACAAGGTGCTCGACAAGCCGCAGGTGCGCCTGCTCGGCAATATCGACTACGGCAGCGACATCGACCTCGAGGACCTGCGTCGCTTCTACGACGCGGTGATCTTCTCCACCGGCGCCAACGCCGACCGCGCCCTGGGCGTGCCGGGTATCGAACTCGACGGCAGCTACGGCGCCGCGGACTTCGTGTCCTGGTACGACGGCCACCCGGATGTGCCGCGCACCTGGCCGCTGGACGCGGAGAAGGTCGCCGTCCTGGGCGTGGGCAACGTCGCGCTCGACGTGGCCCGCGTACTCGCCAAGACCGGTGACGAACTGCTGCCGACCGAGATTCCGCCGAACGTCTACGAGGGTCTGCGCAACAACAAGGCGCTCGAGGTCCACGTCTTCGGCCGCCGCGGTCCCGCGCAGGCCAAGTTCACCCCGCTGGAGCTGCGCGAACTCGACCACTCGCCGACCATCGAGGTCATCGTCGATCCGGAGGACATCGACTACGACGAGGGCTCCGAGGCCGCCCGCCGCCACTCCAAGCAGGTCGACATGGTCTGCAACACCCTCGAGCAGTGGGCCATCCGCGATGTCGGCGACCGCCCGCACAAGCTGTTCCTGCACTTCTTCGAGTCCCCGGCCGAACTGATCGGCGAGGACGGCAAGGTTGTCGGCCTGCGCACCGAGCGCACCACCCTGGACGGCACCGGCAACGTCAAGGGCACCGGAACCTATAAGGACTGGGACGTCCAGGCGGTGTACCGCGCCGTCGGTTACCTGTCGCAGAACATCCCGCAGCTGCCGTTCGACGACCAGGCCGGCACCGTGCCCAACGAGGCCGGGCGCGTGCTCGTCGACGAGGGCGCCGACGGCGCCGCCCGCTACCTGCCGCAGACCTACGTCACCGGCTGGATCAAGCGCGGCCCGGTCGGCCTGATCGGCCACACCAAGGGCGATGCCAACGAGACCATCGCCTGCCTGCTCGACGACGCCGCCTCCTTCACCCCGGCCGCCGAACCCGATCCCGAGGCCGTGACGAAGTTCCTCGAGGACAAGGGCATTCCGTTCACCACCTGGGCCGGTTGGTACCGCCTCGACGCCCACGAGCGGTCGCTCGGCGAGCCCGAAGGCCGCGAGCGGGTCAAGGTCGTCGAACGCGAGGACATGCTGCGCGCCAGCGAGCCGCACAAGGTCTGAACACCACACCGGATCCGCATTCGTCACCGACCTGAGGCATGCTGATCACGTGTTCGATTCACACGTTCACATCATCGACCCGCGGTTTCCGCTGGTCGAGAATCAGGGCTACCTGCCGGAGCCGTACACCATCGGCGACTACCGAAAGCGCATGGCGCACTTCGATGTCGACGGTGGTGCGGTGGTGAGTGCGTCCTTCCAGGGCACCGACTCCACGTTCATGATCGCCGCGCTGGCCGAACTCGGGCCGAACTGGGTCGGGGTGATCAATCTGCCCTCGGACGTCACCGACGAGCAGATCATCGAGCTGGACCGGGCCGGAGTGCGCGCGATCCGGTTCAACCTCAAGCGCGCCGCGGTCGACATCGTCACGCTGACCATGCAGGCCGTGCGCGCCTACGAACTCGCCGGATGGCATGTCGAGCTCTACATCGACGGATCGATGCTGGGCTCGCTGGAACCGGTCATCTCCAAACTGCCGGCGCTGAGCATCGACCATATGGGCATGTCCGACGAATGCCTGCCCTATCTGCTGAATCTGGTGGATCGCGGGGCCCGGGTGAAGGCCTCCGGGTTCGGGCGGGTGTCGATGGATGTGGAATCGGCGATGCGGCGGGTGCACGCGGTGAATCCGGGTGCGCTGATGTTCGGTTCCGATCTGCCGGGCAACCGGGCCGGGCGGCCGTTCCGCGATGCCGATATCGAGATCATCGGCCGGGCCGTCGGCGCCGATATGTACCGGGTGCTCGAGGACAACGCCCGTGCCTGCTACCGGCTGCCGGTGAAGGTGCGCTCGGCCGAGGATCCGGTGCCGACGCTGCCGATTCCGCGCGCCGAACCGCCGACGCTGCGGCTGCGCCGCTCGGAACTGCCCCAGCCGCCGAATCGCACTCAACCGCCGAACCGCAACCAGCCACCGGACCGGACCCGGCCGCTGCGGATCATCGAATAGCCGCCTACACCGCACCCGGATGCCGTGCGTCACATCCACCGCTTATTGTCGTAGTGTCAACACCGGCGCGCGCCGCCGGTCGCAGGATCGACGACGAACCGAGGTAGGGCGTGAGCACTTCATCCACCACCACCGGGCAGGGCCCACTCGCGGGCATCAAGGTTCTCGAGCTGGCCGGAATCGGCCCCGGCCCGCACGCGGCACTGCTGCTGGCCGATCTGGGCGCCGATGTGGTGCGCGTGCAGCGTCCCGGCCAGCTGCCGGGATTCATGGAACGGCCGCAGTGGCGGGGACGCACCATTGTCGAGGCGAATCTCAAGGACCCGGCCGATATCGAGAAGGTGCTGGGCCTGATCGACAAGGCCGACGTGCTGCTGGAAGGTTTCCGGCCCGGCGTCACCGAGCGGATGGGCCTGGGCCCGGACGTCACTCTCGAGCGCAACCCGCGCCTGATCTACGGCCGGATGACCGGATGGGGACAGTTCGGCCCGCTCGCCGACCGCGCCGGCCACGACATCAACTACATCTCGCTGACCGGCGTGCTCAACGCCATCGGCCGCAAGGGTGAGCGTCCGGTCCCGCCGCTGAACATGGTCGGCGACTTCGGCGGCGGTTCGATGTTCCTGGTGATGGGTGTGCTGTCCGCGCTGGTGGAGCGGTCCGTCTCGGGCAAGGGCCAGGTGATCGACGCCGCGATGATCGACGGCGCGCTCTCGCTCTCGCACATGATCTGGGGTATGCGCGGCATGGGTCTGTGGTCGGACGAGCGCGGCACCAACCTGCTCGACACCGGTATGGCCTTCTACGACACCTACGAGACCTCCGACGGTAGATACATGGCCGTCGGCTGCATCGAACCGCAGTTCTACGCCGAATTCCTGAAGGGGCTCGAGATCGACCCCGAAGGCCTGCCGATGCAGCTCGACCCCAACGGCCAGGACCAGCTGCGCAAGCTGTTCGCGGAGAAGTTCAAGACCAGGACCCGCGACGAATGGGCCGCGATCTTCGACGGCACCGACGCCTGCTGCACCCCGGTGCTGACCTTCACCGAGGCCATCGAGAACGGCCACATCACCGCCCGCGAATCGCTGGTCGAGATCGACGGCGTGGTCCAGCACGCCCCGGCCCCGCGCTTCTCCCGCACCCAGGCCGGCACCCCCACCCCGCCGCCGTCGGCCGCCACCGCCATCGACGAGGTGTGGGCGAACTGAGTTCACCGCGGGCGCGGGTCCACGCGGATCTGCGCCCGCTCGGCGAGTCGCCGCACCGGGAGCGCGACGACTTCACTCCCCGGCCCGGCCCGGCGGCGCGCCGCATCCACGCTCCCACCGGGCGATCTCACAACCTGTCGGGATACCCGCTGGATCCGGTTGCGGCCGTTCGGTCTTCACCGCATCCCGCCCTGATACGCGAGGCATTACAGTAATTTCATGCCTCGCAACTGGCCGATGATCGAGCGTGGTGGCGAATTGGGGTCGATTCGCGCCGCGTTGACCGGCACCGAATTCGTCGGCGCGATCCTGACCGGCGACGCGGGAGTGGGTAAGACGACCCTGGCGCGGCAGGCGACGGCCGCGGTGGGCGGCAGTGTGCGCTGGGTGGCGGGCACCGAGTCCGCACGCAGTATTCCGCTCGGAGTGTTCGCACATATGGTCGGTGTGTACACCGCGCACGACCCCGTCACGTTCATGGCCGCCGCCCGGGAGGCGCTGCTGGCCGACGGCGACACCATCATCGGCGTCGACGACGCCCACCTGCTGGATCAGCTCTCGGCAACGCTGTTGTTGCAGTTGGCTATCGACAAGGCCGCGCGGATCGTCTGCACGGTGCGCAGCGGGGTGCCGGTACCGGATGCGGTGACCTCGCTGTGGAAGGACGGGCATCTGCTGCGGATCGACCTCACGCCGTTCTCCGAACCGCAGAGCGTCGAACTGGTCGAATCCATGCTGGGCGGACAGCTGGAGGGGTTCACCGCCAATCTGATGTGGGAGTCCTCCGGCGGCAACGCCCTGTTCCTGCGGCATCTGGTGGAGGGTGCGCTGGAGGCGGGCACGCTGCGTCAGGTCAACGGGGTGTGGCAGCTGCGCGGGCGGGCGGCGGTGACCTCGGAACTGGCGGCGCTGCTGGAGGATCGCGTCGAACAGCTGCCGGAGTCGGTCCTACGCGTGCTGGAGTTGCTCACCTTCTGCGAGCCCATCGATCTCGACGTCCTGGCCGAACTGGCCGGTGAGGACGCGGTCGAACACGCCGAAACCCGCGGCGTGATAAGGATCGTCGAGAACGGGCACCAATTGCTGGTGCGCTACAACCACCCGCTGTTCGGTGAGGTGATCCGGCGGCGTCTCGGCATCGCCTCGGCGCGCCGGCTGCGGGGCCGGTTGTATTCGTCGCTGCGGGAACGGCCCATCAAATCCGCCTCCGATCGCATCCGGCTGGCCGAATTGGCCTTGGACAGTGACAAATCCGCGGACCTGGAATTGTTCGAGGCGGCCGCGGCCGACGCGATCGGGCTGGCGAACATCCCGCTCGGTGAGCGCTTCGCGCGGGCGGCCGTGGAGCGTCGCGGCGGGGTCGAGTCCGCGGATCTGCTGGCGCGCGCACTGCTGTGGCAGGGACATCGCATCGAGGCCGAACGTACGCTGGCCAGTTTCGATCCGGACCAGTTGAACGAGGTGCAGCTGGCTCGCTGGGGCAGCACCCGCGTCTCGAATCTGTTGTGGGCCATGGGCGATGCCGATCGCGCCGACGAGGTGCTGTCGCTGGTGCGCAGCCGGGTCCGGCATCCGAAGATCGTGTTGACGTTGCAGGGCTTGGCATCCGCCTGCGAGGTGAACGAGAACCGTTTGGAGGAGGCTTTCACCGACGCCGAGGCGGTGATGTCCACACCGGACGCACCGGCCTGGGCGGTGTGGTGGGCGTCGTTCGGCGGCGGTCTGGCGCTGGCGCTGATGGGTCGCGGTGCGGCCGCGCGTGAATACACCCTGCGCGGCCATCAGGTCGAGGAGCAGGTCGACGGGCCGACGCGATTCATGTCCGCGCACGCGGAAGTGCTGGCGCTGACCTTCACCGGTGAACTGGAGGCCGCACGACGCTGCGCCTCCGGCTATTTCGGCTATTCGGCGCCGGGACAGTACCTGGCCTGGGGGCTGTCGAAGATCCTGCAGGGTACCGTCGACGTGGCGCAGGGCCACTTCCCGGAGGGCGTCGAGAATCTCGAACAGGCGCTCGCGGCGCTGACCGCGGAGGGCGCCGCCGCGTGGATGTTCCCCGCGAGAATCCGTCTGGCCGAGGCATATTCGGCCCTGGGCCGCGCCGCGGAAGCCGCCGAGACGATCGCCGAGGCGCGACTGCGCGGCGGCCGGCACAGCGCGGTCTACGAACCGCAGCTCGAAATCGCGCGCGCATGGCAGGCCGCCGCCGAAGGCACCGTCGCCCCGGCCGTCCGGCTGGCCATCGGAGCCGCCGACGCCGCGGCCCGTTCCCATCAGCATGCGATCGAGGCCATGGCCCTGCACACCGCGGCCCGCTTCGGCGACCGCAATGTCGCTGGTCGGCTCGCCGATATCGCCGCGCGGATCGACGGCGCGCTGGTGCAGGTGCAGGCTCGCCACGCCGTGGCGGTCGCCTCCCAGGACGGGCCCGGATTGGACGCGGCCGCAGCCGAATTCGAGCGGATGGGTGCCCTGCTCTCGGCCGCCGACGCCGCCGCGCAGGCCGCCTCGGTGCACGAGCGGCACGGCGATCGCCGCCGATTGCTCGAATCCGCCGCGGCGGCCAATCGCCTGGCCGCGGCCTGCGGCGGAGCGAGCACGCCGGCGCTTCGGCAATCGGCACAACCACTTCCGCTCACCGCGCGCGAACGCGAAATCGCCAACCTGGTCGCGGCCGGGCTCAGCAACCGGCAGATCGCGGACCGGCTGACCGTCTCGGTGCGGACCGTCGAGGGCCATCTCTATCGGGCCTGTATGAAGCTCGATGTCACCGATCGCGAGGCACTCGCCGATCTGATGCGCGGCGAGCCGCCCCGAGGCAGACAGCGCTGACCATCATGCGGGCGCCCGATCATGGTGAGACGGCACGGATCACAGGATTCGGCACTGCACACCCGGCCTGGTGTCGATTACGATGCTCGCGGCGGCCGTGGTCGCCGCACAGGCAGGCTTGCTGACGAGGGTGGTGCTCGGCGTGATCCGTCGAAATCGGTATCTGATCACGGGTATTCGGGTCGCGATGGCGGCGGTACCGCTCGCGGTGGCCCTCGGATTCGCCGGTACGGCGGCGGCGACCGGCCCGGTTCAGCCCGGTGTCACCACCCCGGATGCCCCGGCGCCCTCCGACGAGCCGGCGGAATTGCGTTCCGCCTCACCACAACACGTGCCCACGCCGCAATCCGCGCCCCGGGCCGCGCCCAAGCCGGAGCCGAAGCCGAGCGAACCGCCGGCTCCGCGGGAAGTGCGCGTGGGCGATTTCAGCGCGCCGGTGCCCGATGCCGTCCCGGATGCGGTGGTCGACGGCGTCAACCGAGCCAACGACGGCATCCAAGGGGCGATCAACCCCAACGCCGAACACAAGTAGCTCGCGGTCACCGGTCGGCGCCCTTGTGCCGCTGGTAATAACGGGCGACGCGGGCCCGGTTGCCGCAGCGTTCCGGAGAACACCACTGCCGCCGAGGATGGGCGGGCAGAAACAGCAGGACGCAGTCGTCGGCGGCGCATTGCCGCACGCGAGCGATGGACGGGTCGGCGAGCAGATCCACCGCCGCGTCGGCGAGCGCGGCGGCCACGTGCGTACCCGGCTCCCCGAGGCGCCGCACGGTCGCGGTGAACCCGCCCGCACCCCATTCCAGCGTGCGGATCGCCGGCGCGGCGGCTTGCGCGGCGGTCAGACCGTTCAGCGCGGCCGCCGGCGGGACCCGCTCGGCCAGAAGAGCTTCCAGTATTCGCGCGGTGTGATCGCGGACGGCGTGTACCGCAGCCAGATCGGCCGCGGTCGCGTCGCCGGGTAGCCCGGACAGACGCCCGGCCTGCAGGCCCAGCCAGCGCGTCAGCTGTTCGGGAGTCTGCAGCAGGTCGCCGTCCGCGGGCCGGGTGTTCACCAGGTCCAGGGCCGGCGGTTCACCGATCAGCGGTTCACTCACCCACTAATGGTATCTCGCCATATTGACGCATTAGGTTCGGTCGGCTAGAACTAATGCATCCCTACGGAGATAAGGCATGTGACATCATGATCGAAGTGACCGAAGTGCGGAATCGGCGCGTCGAAGTGGAGGGCGTCGAGGTCTTCTATCGCGAATCCGTACCCACTCGCGCGGACGCTCCGGCGCTGCTGCTGTTGCACGGCTTCCCGTCGGGGTCGCACCAGTTCCGGCGCCTCATCGACGTGTTGGGCAGCCGGTATCACCTGATCGCCCCGGACTGTCCCGGCTTCGGGAATACCGTGGCGCCGGCGGATTTCGACTACACCTTCGATCGCCTCGCCGATATCACCGAGGCATTCGTGCGGCAGCTCGACCTGACCCGGTTCGCGATGTACGTCTTCGATTTCGGCGCGCCCGTCGGTTACCGCATCGCCACTCGTCATCCCGAGTGGATCACCGGCCTGGTGGTGCAGAACGGCAACGCCTACGAAGCCGGATTGTCCGCCGGGGCAAAGGATTTCATCGCGCTGCGACCGGAGCAGGAAGGAGCCGACGACATCATCGGCCAGCTGCTCACCCTGGACGGCACCCGCGGCCAATACGAGCAGGGGGTCGCGGATACGAGCCGGCTCGCTCCGGAGAGCTGGATGCTGGACCAGAGTTATCTCGACCTACCCGGCCGCACCCGAGCGCAGCTGTCGCTGGCCTACGACTACCACTCGAATGTGGCCCGCTACCCCGAATGGCAGGCCTGGCTGCGCACGTACACCCCGCCGGCGCTCGTCGTCTGGGGTGCGAACGACCCCTTCTTCCCAGCCCCCGGCGCCGACGCGTACCTCGCCGATCTACCCGATGCCGAGCTGCACCTGTTCGACACCGGCCATTTCGCCCTGGAAACGCATCTGCGCGAGATCGCCCCGCTCATCGCCGATTTCCTCGATCGGCTGCCCGCCTCGCAATAGCCCGGCGGCGCCTAGAACAGGGTCGGTTCGCCGAATCCCGAGGTGCGTTCGATTTCGAGCAGCCGGGCCTTGGTCACGATGCCGCCCGGCGCGGAGAAGCCGTGCAGTCCGTGGTCGGCCGCCAGCACGCGGTGGCAGGGCACGATCAACGGAATCGGATTGCGGCCCAGGGCTTGTCCGACGGCCTGGGCCGCGCCGGGCGCCCCGGCCCGCGCGGCGACCTCGCCGTAGGTGAGTGTGTGCCCCGGGCCGATGGCGCGCGTGATGTCGTAGACCGCGCGATGGAATTCCGGCTGGGCGCGGTAGTCCACCGGAATCCACCGCAGATCGTCGAGCTCCCCGGTCAGATGCGCGCGAATGGCCCGGATCGCCTCGGCCATCCCGTCCGACGGCTCGACGACGCGCACCCGCTCGGCGGCGATCGCGTCCACACCTCGGCGCAACATGCCGGCCGTGAGGGCACCGGCATCCGAGGCCTGTTCGGAGGCCGAAGGCCGAGCGGTCTCGGGACCGCGGACGACGACTTCCGGCAGCTGGAACCGCACGACGCCGTCATCGGTCCACCCCATCGCGCATCGGCCGATGGCGGTATCGAATTCGGTCACCGAGATCGAGGACAGCTTGCCCGCAGACATACCCCACAGTGTGCACCGAGGGTCCGACATCCCCGGCAGTTGCAGTCCAGTACCACTCGACTGGACTGATTCCGCTCCGGCGGTCAGGGCAGCACAGGCGGTCGAGTCACCGACCGGTCCCGTGTCACACAGGTCTGCCGACCCCGCAGCGCCGCGAGATCTCGGGCCGGATCGCGACACTCCACCTCGCGCAGTGACCAATCCGCCATCGGCGCATTCGGGCGATACCGCTCGAAGAGGGCGACGACCCGGCGTCCGGATCCGGTGGCATAACGATAGGCGGCCAGAAGAACGATCGCGACGACCAGCAGAGCGGCGAGACCCGAGAACATGAGATCCAGCCTGCCCGCATCTGGACTTGAATCAAATAGCCACTACCCGGATACTGGCCCCTATGGCGATACGCGTGATCAGTGCGGCCACCCTCACCCGCGACCTGGGCCGCTGGCGGCACGACGAATCCGGCGCCGCTCGCCGCGGCGCGCGCCCGGCATATCTGGCGCTCGCGGAGAGTATTCGCCTGCTGATCCACGACGGCCGGGCCCCACTGGGGATCGCCCTGCCGAGCGAACGCGATCTGGCGACCGCGCTGGGCGTCAGCCGCACCACGGTCACCTCCGCGTACGCGCTGCTGCGCGAGCATGGTTATCTGATCAGCCGGCAGGGCTCGCGCAGCACAGTGGCCCTGCCCTCCGACGTCGCACACGACGGCACCAAACCGGCCCGCAGCATTCTGGCGGTGATGTCGCCGACGGCACAGCCCACCATCGACCTCACCTACGCCGCGATGTCGGCGCCCCCGCAGATGAACGACGCGTATTCCGCCGCGCTGCAAGGACTTCCGATCTACCTGGGCACTCACGGTATGGATCCGGTGGGCGTACTGCCGCTACGGGAGATGCTCGCGCGCCGCTACACCGAACGCGGCCTGCCCACCGAACCGGACCAGATTCTGGTGACTCTCGGTGCGCAGCACGGACTTCGGCTGTTGCTCAACGTGCTCACCGCACCCGCCGAACGTGTCCTGATAGACCACCCGACCTATCCCAATGCGATCGAGGCGATCCGCGACGTCGGCGCCCGGCCGGTCCCGGTGCCGCTGCGCCCCGAACAACCGGAGGCCGCCTGGGATCTCGACGGAATCCGCAGTGCCGCACGGCAAACCGCCGCCAGTACCGCCTACCTGGTACCGGACTTCAACAATCCGACCGGCCTGCTGATGAGCGCCGACGCCCGCGCGGAACTGGCCGCGATCGCCCGCGAGACCCGCATGACGGTGATCGTCGACGAGTCCATGGTCGACCAGCAGCTCGACGGCGAAGCACCCCCTCCGGCAGCCGCTTTCGCGCGCGGATCGGAGATCGTGACGATCGGATCGGCGTCCAAGTCGTTCTGGGGCGGCCTGCGCGTCGGCTGGATCCGGGCCAACCAATCGCTCATCGCGAAACTGCTCGGCACCCGGTCCACGGTGGACCTCGGCACGCCGGTGATGGATCAGCTGGCCACCGGCTATCTGCTCGACCATGCGGACGTGATCCTCGAACAACGCCGCGAACAGCTGCACAGCCGTCGCGCCGCCCTGCTCGAGGCCCTGGCCGAGGAACTGCCCGACTGGCAGGTGAGTCCCGGCCGGGGTGGTATGTCGATCTGGGTGCAACTACCGGCTCCCGTCTCGACCGCCCTCGCCGCCACCGCGCCCAATCACGGTGTGCTGCTCGCCGCCGGGCCCCGCTTCGGAGTCCAGGGCGCGTTCGAACGGTTTCTGCGAATCCCGTTCACCCACACCGAATCCGATCTGCGGGTGGCGGTGAAGTCGATCGCGGCGACCTACGCGTCGCTGACCCCGCACGCCACCGAACCGTTGGCGCCGCTCACCTGCTACTGAGCCCGAACGTTTTCGCTACTTCAAGATGTCGTGACGGACGATCGTCTCGTCGCGGCCGGGTCCGACGCCGATGCAGGACACGCGGGCGCCGGAAAGCTCCTCCAGCCGTTCGACGTACGCGCGCGCGTTGGCCGGCAGATCCTCGAAGCTGCGGGCCCCGGAGATGTCCTCCCACCAGCCCGGCATCTCCTCGTAGATGGGCTTGGCGTGGTGGAATTCGGTCTGCGTGGTGGGCATCTGCTCCACCCGCTCACCGTCGATCTCGTAGGCCACGCAGATCGGCACCCGGTCCAGGCTCGACAGCACATCCAGTTTGGTGAGGAAGTAGTCGGTGATGCCGTTGACCCGGGTGGCGTAGCGCGCGATCACCGCGTCGAACCAGCCGGTGCGGCGGGCGCGGCCGGTGGTCACGCCGACCTCGCCGCCGGTCTTGGCGAGATATTCGCCGGACTGGTCGAACAGTTCGGTCGGGAACGGCCCGGAGCCGACGCGCGTGGTGTAGGCCTTCAAAATGCCGAGCACCGTGGTGATCTTGTTGGGTCCCACGCCCGCGCCCACCGCGGCGCCGCCGGAGGTGGGATTCGACGACGTCACATAGGGATAGGTGCCGTGGTCGACGTCGAGCAGGGTGCCCTGGGACCCCTCCAGCAGAACGGTCTCGCCGTTCTCCAGGGCCTGGTTGAGCAGCAGCCGGGTGTCGCTGATGCGGTGTTTGAAGCCTTCGGCCTGATTCAGCACCTCGTCGACCACCTGCTGCGGGTCGAGTGCGCGCCGGTTGTAGATCTTCACCAGCACCTGGTTCTTGAATTCCAGTGCGGCTTCGACCTTCTGGGTGAGGATCTTCTCGTCCAGCACATCGGCGACGCGCACGCCCACGCGGGCGACCTTGTCCTGATAGCAGGGGCCGATGCCGCGTCCGGTGGTGCCGATCTTCTTGTTGCCCAGGAAGCGTTCGGTGACCTTATCGATGGCCACGTGGTACGGCATGATCAGGTGCGCGTCCGCCGAGAGCAGCAGCCGGGTGGTGTCCACCGAGCGCTGTTCCAGTCCGGCGAGTTCGTCGAGCAGCACACCCGGATCGATGACCACACCGTTGCCGATGACATTGGTGACGCCCGGCGTGAGGATTCCGGACGGGATGAGATGCAGCGCGAAATTGTCGCCGTTCGGCAGGACCACCGTGTGACCTGCGTTGTTGCCACCCTGGTAGCGGACCACCCACTGGACGCGGCCACCGAGCAGATCGGTAGCTTTGCCCTTACCCTCGTCGCCCCACTGGGCGCCGATCAGCACGATTGCCGGCATGGGAGTCTCCTACGGTGTCGACGCGCAGCATCGGCGACGCTGCAGCTACCTGCCGTTGCAGAGCCCGATGACGGCGCTCCCGAGGCCCGTCGCTCGCGCCATGTGGCGGTGGCCGGAGGGACAGTCTAGTGGACACAATTCGTGCCCTAACCAGCCACCTCCTCCCCCGCGCGCCGCAGCGGAGAGCGCGCCGACCGCCCGAGCCGATTACAGTGGCCTGCGGAGGCGTCCCGGCAGGGGTGCGCCCGGTAGGCAGCGAGGGCGATGGCGTTGGCAGGTCCGAGGAGGGTGTTCGGCAGTTGAGTACTCATGTTCTCCGCTGCAACGGCGCTCCCGTGCCCATCGCGCTCGCGTCGCTGCCCACTACCCAGACCACGGCGATCCCCGAGACCGGCGAACTGGACGAACTGCTTCCGGTGCTGGCGGCCGACAACCAGCCGCGACTGATCGTGCTGGGCGAGGACGCCGGTCTGGCCGCGGTGCTCACCCATCTGCTGCGCACCGAACGGCTGGCCGTCGAGATCGGTTACGTGCCGGTGGATCGCACCTACGGTTCCCGCGCCTATCAGACCGGGACGGGCTCGCACGCCGCCAAACGCGCGCTGGAGGGCCGGCCCGAGCCGACCCCGCTGATTCGTGACGAGACCGGTACCGTCCTGGTCGGCCGGGCCACGATCACCGGCCGCGACGGCGGCAAACTCGAGGGTGAGGCCTACGTCGACGAAGTCCGGTTGTTCACCGGAAAGGTTGCGGCACTGCATGTTTCGCCGACGCTCGAGATGCCCGGCGTGCGCGCGACGGTGCAGCGCGGCTGGGGTAAGAAGCGCTGGTTGGCAGGCCGTGCCGTACAGCTGGGTTCACCGGGCGCCGCGGTGACCCGCGACGGCATCGCCGCCGATCGCACCGTGCCGCGGTCGAGTTTCTACCGTCATCACGAGCCCTGGCTGCTGGTGCGATGACCTATTCCTTCCCGGCTCGGCGCGTAGTGCGGTACGGACGACGGCCCCGGAGGCGGCAGCTTGCGTAACCACGTAGGGGCCCGGGAGTACCGCCGGGGGATCAGCCCGAGTCCGATCTTCTTGCTGATCGTCGTGATCACCGCCCTGGGCGGAGCGTTGGCCTGGGATGCCGATCCGCTGTCCAC
The DNA here is from genome assembly GCF_000308375.1 of Nocardia aobensis NBRC 100429. Classification (GTDB taxonomy): domain Bacteria; phylum Actinomycetota; class Actinomycetes; order Mycobacteriales; family Mycobacteriaceae; genus Nocardia; species Nocardia aobensis. The sequence continues at coordinate 29,533 of NZ_BAFQ01000197.1, forward strand.
CCGGGCCAAGGCCGGCGTCTTCGTGTTGGTGGTGGCGGGCTGGATTCTCAGCGTGTGCCTGCACGAATTCGGCCACGCGTACACGGCGTACCGAGCCGGGGACCGCGAAGTGCAGATGCGCGGATACCTGACGCTGAATCCGGTGAAGTACAGCCATCCGCTGCTGTCGATCGCACTGCCGATCTTCTTCATCGCGCTGGGCGGGTTCGCGCTGCCCGGCGGCGCGGTCTATCTGAATACGCAGAACTTCTCGACACGCACCCAGCGCGCGATCAGCGCGGCGGGTCCGGCGGTCAACGCGTTGTGCGCGGTGGTGCTGCTGGTGATCGTCCGGTTCGCCGGCTCCACCCACGACCACGCCGCCTTCTGGTTCGGCCTGAGTTTTCTGGCATTTCTGCAGATCACCGCGACGATTCTGAATCTGCTGCCGATTCCCGGAACCGACGGCTACGCGATCGTGGAGCCGTCGCTGAGTTATCAGACCCGGCGTTCGCTGGATCAGGTGAAGCCGTTCGGACTGCTGCTGTTGCTCGCGATTCTGTGGGTGCCGGAGCTCAATCGGGTGTTCTTCGATGCCGTCTACTGGGTGTTCGAGCTCTCGGGCGTGCCGTCGGACTGGGCGGCCATCGGTAGTTATCTGACCCGCTTCTGGACCTGACACGTGAGTTTTCGGCGGGCGCGCCCGATTCCGGTTCGATTCGCCGGCGAACGGGAACCGGGCGGCCCTCTTCGCGACGGAGCGCCCGCCCCCTACGCGGTCGGCCGCACACCAAAACGGCCGCACGTCGCATCCGTCGCGAAGTTTCCGACCGCGCCACCCCTCGTCGACGCGGTCGAGACAAACGTACGATCCGCGCCGGCCCGCGACACGAGTAGTCGACTACCCGATTCGAACGCGGTGGCCGTGCGCAGCCGGGCCCGGCGACCTCGCGGAACGCTCGGCGACTACTGGTACCGCCGTGTCGTCAATCCTGCGGCGCCACATAGGGGTTCTGCACGGTGGGCGGCAGCAGCGCGAGCGCCGACAGGCGTTTGATCCCGCAGACCTGCATCAGATCGACCACGATGGAACGCAATTGGGCGAAGACCACGAGCGAGGACAGGCCGGCGCCTTCGACCAGATCCTTGGTCGCGCCCTTCGCCACTCGCCGCAGGACGCGCGTCGCCTCGGCGGCATCGGGCTGTTCGCCGGGTTCGGCAACCATGTAGCGGCGCACCACTTCCACCGCCTGCCCCAGTTCTTCGACCTCGGCGATCATTCGGGGATCGAGGATTTCGTCGTCGCGGACCAGGGTCAGGGCGCGGCGCAACAACACTCGGGTATTGCGCACGGCATTGTCGAGCGGGTCTACCGCCGCGCGGATCGCTTCCAGCCGCGGCCGGGAATTCCAGTACAGCGGCGAGATCCGGCTGACCTCGCGGCCGCCCTCCACCGCATTGCGCAGACCGTCGATCTGCGGTTGCGTACCGCGCACGGAATGCAATGCGTCGCGGACCTTGTCGGCATTCTGCTCGTGCAGGCCGTCAGCGCATTCGGTCAGCGCCGCAGCCAGGACGGTGAGGATATCGGCGGCCTGCTGCCGGGCCCGGCGCACCGGGTGCAGCGGAATCGCGGCCACCACCACGACGCCGACGAACCCACCGACCAGCGCGTCGACCATGCGGTTGAGACCTCCGCCGGTATGCGGCGGCATCAACGTGGCGACCAGCACCGCCGAACTGGCGGCCTGCATCGGGATGACCGCACCTCTGTCGAGAAATACCGCGATCGCCATCGCCACCCCGACGACGAGCGCGATCTGCCACGCACCGGTTCCGACCTGTCCGATGAAGAAGTCGCCGATCCCGATCCCGACGGCCACACCGCCGACGAGTTCCACGGATCGGCGCAGACGCGCGCCGAACGACACGCCGATCGAGATGACCGCGGCCATCGGCGCGAAGAACGGTTGTGGATGCCCCACCAACCGGTGGGCGACGAACCAGGACAGGGCCGCGCCCACCGCACACTGGAAGATCGGAAGCGCGGATCGGCGCAGACGTACCCATCCATTGCGCATGCGCTGTCTACCGCTGTCGCGAACCGCATCGACGGTGATGGCGGTCGCGAACCGTTCCGTGCCGGCCAGTCTCAGTCCAGACCGAGTTCGGCGGCGGCGCGGGGATCGCAATCCTCGAGCAAATCCAGGCAGCGGGCGTATTCGTCGCTCTCACCGATGGCCTGGGCGGCCCGGGCGAGCGCGCCGACCGCACGGAGGAAGCCCTGGTTGGGTTCGTGGCTCCACGGCACCGGGCCGAAGCCCTTCCACCCGTTGCGGCGCAGCAGGTCCAGGCCACGGTGATAGCCCGTGCGGGCGAAGGCGTAGGCCGCCACCACATCGAGGGTCACCTCGGCCTGGCCCTCGGGCGCGCCCACGATGCCGGCGCGGTCGAGCGCATCCTCGGCCAGCTGCGCCCAGGCCACGGAGGCCGTCGGATGCGCGGCGGCGACCTGGACCGGGTCCTGATTGTCGAGCAGGGCCTGTTCGGCTTCCGTGTTTTCGGGAAGCAATACCGGCTGCGGTCCGAGCAGATCACCGAAGGAGGTCATGGGCTTCATTGTGCACCGCCACCGCACCGGCTCGCCGGGCAGCGGGTGCGCCGTGGCCGACGCCGGGCCCCCGTCGGCCACGGCGAGCCCTTATATGGTTGCGCGTCTGCCGCCTCCTACGCGCCCCGACCCCATTAGGCTGGCCGTCTGAGACCGACAGTCGACGACCGACAGCCGATAGTGAGCAAGGGGTAGCGCGTGTCCGACCCGAACGACGATCAGAAGCCGCACCAGGGCGCCTCCGGCGACCGCCCGCGTCAGGCTGCATCCGGTGCGGGTCCGGACGGACCGGCGAAGCTCGGCGCCCAGGGCGGGCCCACACCCGGCCGCGAACCGGACACCGGCGCCCCGGACCGTACCCAGCGCATCTCCCGGGACCAACTACCCGGTGCCGCCCCCACCGCGCCCATGCCGTCACCCTCGGCGCAGACCCAGGTGATTCGCGCACCGGGGGCGAAAAACGGTTCGGCCCAGGCGAACTCCGGCGCGGGTGACAAGTCCGGTGCAGGCGCTCCGGGCGCGAGGTCCGGCGGTTCCGGTACTTCCGGTTCCGGCAAGCCGGCCGCCGGCGCGCCCGGCTCGAAGGCGAGCGACGGTGGCGAACCCGCCGAGCCGGCCGGTGCCGAGAAGGACGCCGCCGGAAAGGCGGGCACTGCGGCGAGCGGTGCAGCGGCGGGCGAAGCGGAGACGGTCGCCATCCCCAGGCGCGCGGAAACCGGCGACAAGCCCGAGAAACCCGGCAAGGCTCCCACCTCCGAGGACTCCGGCAAGTCCGACGCCGCGACCGGCACTGCCGGATCCTCCGGATCTGCCGGATCCGCCGCCACGAACGGCCCGGCGACGACGAACGGCCCGGCCGCCGCACCCGATACCGAGCGCACCACGAAGGGCGCGAAGCCTGCGGGTGCCGCGAAGGCAGGGGGCGCCGAAGGTGCCGCAGCCGGTCAGGGCGCCGCCCCTGCCGCGGGTGCCGCCGCGCCGGGCTCGAAGGCGCCGGACGCTGCCGCGAACGAGAACGGTGACGGTACCGACGATTCGAAAACCGTTGCACTGCCCAAGGTTTCGTCTGACAAGGGTGGCGAGAAGACCACGAAGTCCGGCCCGGCGCAGCAGGCCGGCGGCGCGAACGGCGATCGGGACACTACGGTGCCGGACGCGAAACCCGAAGCGCCACAAGACGTTCCCGCGATATCGAACCCGTCCGACGACGCCACGACGATCCTGCCGATCCAGCAGCCCGATCCGGCGGTCACCGAGAAGC
>NZ_BAFQ01000196.1 GCF_000308375.1 Nocardia aobensis NBRC 100429
TGGACGGCACGACGTCTTCGACGAAGGGAGGGATGCGATGAGCGCGAACATCACCATGCTGGCCCTGATCGGGATCATGGTCGCCTGCGGGGTGTATCTGGTGCTCGAACGCGCGGTGTCGAAGATGCTGCTGGGATTGATCCTGTTCGGCAATGCGGTGAACCTGCTGATCCTCACCATGAGCGGTGCGGACGGGCGGCCACCGATACTCGGCGAGTCGGATCGGCGACATCACGATCCGGCCGATCCGCTCGCACAGGCGATGATCCTCACTTCGATCGTCATCACCATGGGTTTGGCGGCATTCGTTCTCGCCCTGGCCTATCGGGCCTTCGCGCTGACCACCACGGAACAGGTCGAGGACGACCCCGAGGACGTGAAGGTCGCGGCGAAGCGCGAGGGCGAGGACCCCGAGCGATGAGCCCGTCTCCCGGTCTGCTCCCCGCGCTCTGCCCCCTCCCGGTGCTGATTCCGCTGCTCACCGCGGCCGCGACCCTGATCGTGGGCCGTAAAGCGCGCGTGCAGCAGGCGATTTCGGTGGCGGCGCTGACGTCGGTGGTCGCGATCTCCGGGGTGCTGCTGTACCTGGCCGACCGCGACGGCATGGGCGCGGTGCAGGTCGGCGGCTGGGAGACGCCGATCGGCATCACGCTGGTGGTCGACCGGCTGTCTGCGGGCATGCTGCTGGTGTCGTCGATCGTGCTGCTCGCGGTGTTGATCTTCGCGGTCGGGCAGGGTATCAGCGACGGCACCGAACGCCAGCCGACCTCGATCTTCCAGCCGACGTATCTGATTCTGAGCGCGGGCGTTTCGCTCGCCTTCCTGGCCGGTGACCTGTTCAATCTGTTCGTCGGATTCGAGGTGCTGCTGGCCGCCTCGTTCGTCCTGCTCACGCTGGGCGCGAGCGCCGACCGGGTCCGCGCCGGGGTGTCGTATGTGATGGTGTCGATGGTGTCGTCGCTGATCTTCCTCACCGGCATCGCGGTGGCGTACGCGGCGACGGGCACGCTGAATCTGGCCGATATGTCGGTGCGGATGGGCACGGTGCCACTGGGTGTGCGCGGCGCGATCTGCGCGGTGCTGCTGGTGGCTTTCGGCATCAAGGCCGCGGTGTTCCCGCTGTCGAACTGGCTGCCTGATTCGTATCCGACCGCGCCCGCACCCGTGACGGCGGTCTTCGCGGGTCTGCTGACGAAAGTCGGTGTGTACGCGATCATCCGGGTGCATTCGCTGTTGCTGCCGGCCGGCACCTTCGACAATGTGCTGCTGGTGTGCGGCCTGCTCACCATGGTGATCGGCATCCTGGGCGCGATCGCGCAGAGCGATATCAAGCGTCTGCTGTCGTTCACCCTGGTGAGCCATATCGGCTATCTGATGTTCGGGGTGGGGCTGAATTCCGTCGGCGGCACCACCGGCACGGTGTTCTACGTGGTGCATCACATTCTGGTCCAGACCACGCTGTTCCTCGTGGTGGGCCTGATCGAGCGGCAGGCCGGATCGGCGTCGCTGAGCCGGTTGGGCGGTTTGCTGGCGGCGAGCCCGGCGCTGGCCCTGCTGTTCGGTATTCCGGCGCTGAATCTCGGTGGTATTCCGCCGTTTTCCGGATATATCGGCAAGGTGCGGCTGTTGCAGGCGGGAGCCGCCGACGGGAGCGTGCTGGCTTGGATGCTGATCGCCGGCGCGGTGACGACCAGTCTGCTCACGCTGTACGTCATGGCGCGGGTGTGGAGCAAGGCGTTCTGGCGGCCGCGCGTCCAGGCCCCGGAGGGTGAGCTGGCCGATGCCGCTCCCTCGGCGCTCATCGACGAATCCACCGATGTGCTGTTCGACGACCGCGTCGATCCCGGTCGCATGCCCCGGCTGATGGTGGCTCCGACGGCGGCGTTGATCGTGGTCGCGCTCGCGCTCACGGTGTTCGCCGGGCCGATCCTGGGCATCTGCCGGCGCGCGGCCGAGGATCTCAACGATCCGCACCGGTATCTGGGCACCGTGCTCGGCCCGCCGGAGACGTGGCAGTCGGGAGGAACCCGATGACGCGGGATCGACTGGTTCGCATCGGCGTGCTGATCTGGCTGGCCGTCGTCTACACCGCGCTGTGGGGTAATGCCAGCGTCGCCAATCTGCTCGCCGGACTGGTGGTCGGCATTCTGATCATGGTGCTGCTGCCGCTGCCGCGGGTTCCGGTGAACGGCGGGCTGCGGGTGCTGCCGCTGCTCGAATTGATCATGCTCACCGCCTATTACGCGATCGAATCCAGTTTGCAGATCGCGTGGTTCGCGGTGCGCCCCGCCGGTGCGCCGGTTTCGGGCGTGCTGCGGGTGCGGCTCGCGATCGACTCGGATCTGGTGCTGGTGCTGTGCGCCGACGTGCTCAATCTGATCCCCGGCACGATGGTGCTCGAGCTGGACCGGGTGGCCGGGGTCGCGTGGGTGCACGTGCTCGATGTCGGCAGCGACGACGCGGTCGAGAAGTTCTACTACATCACCCGCCGATTGGAAGGCCTGCTGATCAGGGCCTTCGAAGGCAGACCACAGGAGGCAGCGTGAGCGACCATCGCGCAGCGGCTCGCGCTGCCGACCGGGTGCGGGTGTCCCGCAAATTACCGGAGGCAAATCCATGACCTTTGTCGCGATCGTGGCGGGCGTACTCCTGGCGACCGCCGCGGCTTTCACATCCTTCCGGGTGCTGGCCGGTCCCGGCACCCTGGACCGGGTCGTCGGCATCGATTCGCTGGTCGGCATCGCCGCGGCCGGATTGGCGGTGTGGGCCGCCTACAGCGACGACACCACGGTGGTGCCGGGCATCGTCGCGCTGTCGCTGGTCGGCTTCCTGGGATCGGCCGCGGTCACGCGGTTCCGGGTGCGGGACGACAAATGAGCGGCATGTTCCATACCGCGCTGATCTGGTTGTCGTACGGAACCATCCTGCTCGGGGCGTTCCTCGCCGCCACCGCGGCGATCGCCATCGTGCGCTTCCCCGACACCCTCTCGCGCATGCACGCCGCGACGAAACCTCAAGTCGTCGGCCTGGTTCTGATGCTGATCGGTTCGGCGATCCAGTTGCGCGGCCATCCCAACGTCTGGATGTTGGTTCTCGTCGGCCTGTTCACCCTCGTCACCGCACCGGCCATCGCCCACCTGGTCGGCCGGACGGCCTATCGGGAGCAACGTCATCGCGACGGGCTGCTGCTGATCAACGAGATGGGCGACGAGGACCTGCCCGACGACTGAATCCCCTACGCCGAATCCCTACGCCGCGACCGGTTCTGCCACATCCGCGGTCGTGCGCGCGAACCAGGTGCGGTAGAACGCCGCCACGAATCCGGCGAACGACCCGAGCGCGATGATCCCGGCGGGTAGCGGATATTCGGCCATCCACACCGCCAGATACCGGTAGGCGAGCAGCAACCCGATCAGCAGTGTGAATCCGGCGGCGACCAGCAGTGCGCGCGCCCGATCCCAGCCGCGCTCGGGTGCGCGCAACACCGATTCGACGGTCAGAGCCAGCACGGCCCCGGCCAGCAGGTCGGCGCCGTAGTGATAGCCGAAACCGAGGGTGGCCGACAGCGTCGCGAGCAACCAGAACGTGCCGGGCCAGCGCACCCAGCGGGGCGCCGGCGCACCGTCGTTGTCGCGGCGGGTGTGCAGGAAAACCGCGGTCGCCCAGGCGGTGTGCATCGAGGGCATGCAGTTGCGCGGCGTATACCGGTCGAACGGCATCGGCTTCGGATGGTAGTCGGTGGGGGGAACCAGATGTGGCCAGTAGTTGCCGACCTGCAGGCCGTGGCCGTCCGGTCCGAAGGCGAACATCGGCCCGACCACCGGGAAGATCAGGTAGATCACCGGGCCGACCAGTCCCAGCACCAGGAAGGTGCGCACCAGATAGTGCCGGGGCCATGTCCCGGTGCGCACCACCTTGCGCAACTGCCAGACGGCCACCACCATCGCGGCCACCGGCAATTCGATGTAGACCCAATGCAATACGCCGTAGACCACCGGGCCCAGGGCCTCGATCACCCGGCCCATCACCCAGGCGGGTTCACCGAAGGCGTGATCGGCCAGCACCAGATAGCGGTCACGGACGTCCGGGCCGGCCACCACCGTGAAGTGCAGCCACACATCGCCGACCTTGGTGGCGATGATCAGCAGCGCTCCCAGTGCCGCCGCCCGCAGGGCGTTGCGTTTGCGCGTACCGTCCCAGCCGAGCCAGGCGATCAACGCCACCGCGGTGAGGGCGATGACCGCGCCGTTGCCGACGGTCAGCGGACCGCCGAGCAGCACGCGGATCGTCGCGCAGAAGGCATCGACGATCACCGCCGCGCCCACGGCGAGAAACCGCCACCGCCACGACAATCCGACCAGCGCCAGGGCCAGCCCCGCCCACGGTACGGAGACCGATTTGGGCGTCCCGGCGAAGTCCTCCCAGAGGCTGTGCAGCGGGCCCTCGAAGTTGTTGCGCACGGCCAGGATCTGCAACCCGATCAGCAGCGCCGGGACCGCGATGAGCAGCACCCGGACCCCGATGTGCGGCGACCACTTCCGGGACCGTCCACGGCGAGCGTCACCGAAGTCGGAACGCGGATCATCGAGCAGCACCCGATCATCGTAAACAGGTGATGAACGCCGCCCCTCGCACAGCGGAAACGTCGGCGACGGATGTGATCTGCGCCATTGTCGCGACGGGCGCTCGCCGCGACAACTTTTCCGTAAGCGATTACCAGGGCCGCGCTGCCACAGTTCGAGCCATGTTCACTTGGTATGTCGCTCTGCTCGCGATCAGCGGGATCGTCATGATCGCCATGGCGTCGGTGCAGCAGGGTCAGAGCAGCGCGACACGATCCTTCAACGGCATCTTCGGCGGCATCTTCCTGGGCTACGCCTTCTACCTCGCCTTCCTCTTCGACGGCGGCTCGTACCTGATCTTCTTTCACGCGTTCATCGTTCCGGTGACGATGGTGGTGAACTTCTTCCGCAACCGGACTCCCCGCCCGAAGCTCACCGAAACCCAGAAGGCCTGGCGCGAATTCCAACGCGCCGGCGAACACCGGTAGTCAGCGCCGACGGTCGCCCTCGTCGTACGGCGCCATGGCGCGGCCGAAACCTGGTGTCGCCCCGGTGAACCCGCGAGCTGGGCCACATGTCGGCGGTCCGCGCGACGGATGCGACGCCTTCGGACCAGACTGCACGCATGGGTGAATACATCGACGCGCGCGGGTTGCGGACCTACTACGAGGTGCACGGGGACGGTGCGCCGGTGGTGTTGTTGCACGGCGGGCTGGGGACGGCCGAGTCGTGGGGACAGCAGGTGGGCGAGCTGGCCCGGCACTATCGGGTGTACGTCCCCGAGCGCCGCGGACACGGCAGGACCGCCGATGTGCCCGGCCCGATCACCTATGCGGCGATGGCCGAGGATACGGCCGCCTGGCTGGACGCCATGGCGTTGCGCGGCGCCCATCTGATCGGCTGGAGCGACGGCGGCGCGGTGGCGGCGCTGGTGGCCATCACGCGGCCGGAGCTGGTCGGCAAACTCGTTGTGATCGGCCAGTATCTGTCGCTGGACGGTGAGTGGGCGTCGTCGCGGGCGGCACTGGACGGATTCGCCGAGGACGCCGACACCCGTGCCATGTTCGAAGGGTTGCACGCGCCGCTGTCGCCGGACGGCCCGGACCACTTCCCGGTCGTGTACGACAAGATCATGCGCATGTGGCGCGAGGAGCCCGAGATTCCGCTCGACGACATCGCTCGCATCACCGCACCGACGCTGTTCATGCAGGGTGACGGTGACTGGGTGCGGGTCGAGCACAGCGCGCTGCTCGCCCGTACCGTCACCGATGCGCAACTGGCCGTTGTTCCCGGGACCTCGCACGCGCTGCCCCTGGAAAAGCCCGAGCTCGTGAACCGGTTGCTGCTGGACTTCCTCGCCGACGAGCAGGTCGCCCGATTCCTACCGATCGGGCACGAGTAGCGGCGGCTCGAAACGATTCAGCGCCGCCCCGCTGAGTGGGCCACAGCCCGCCGACTCAGCTGTTCAGTTCCTTGACCAGCGCGTCCACCACTGCCACCAGATCGCCCTGCGCGGCCGCCGCCACTCGCCGCTGCCGTTGATACGACGCCCCGCGCTCGACGATATCGGGCACTCGCGCGAGTTCGTTCTCGCACTGCAGCAGCTTCGCGGTGGGCTGCAATCGGTCCAGCAGATCCATCAGATCGTCGGTGACCAGCCGCTCGTTGCTGTCGGAGTCGGTGATGATGATCGCGTCCAGCCCGTAACGCGCTGCGCGCCACTTGTTCTCCTGCACATGCCACGGCGGCAGGGTGGGCATGGTCTCGCCCGCCTCCACCCGGCGATCCAGATCCACGATCAGGCAGTGGATCAGCGCGACGAGTGCGGAAAGTTCGAAGCGACTGGGGATTCCGTCGCACACACGGACCTCGATGGTCCCCCACTTCGGCGCGGGGCGGATATCCCAGTGCATGCCGCCGAGCTGTTCGAACACACCGGTTTTCATCTGGTCGTGCACGAAGGACTCGAACTGCGACCAGTTCTCGAACTGGAACGGCAATCCGGCGGTCGGCAGCTGCTGGAACATCAGAGCGCGATTGCTCGCGTACCCGGTGTCGATGCCGGCCCACATCGGTGAGGACGCCGACAGCGCCAGCAGATGCGGATAGGAGAGCAGCAACGTGTTGAGAATCGGAAAGACCTTCTCCGGGTGCGAGACTCCCACGTGCACGTGCACGCCCCAGATCAGCATCTGACGCCCCCACCACTGGGTGCGGCTGATCAGTTCGTCGTAATGCTCGGAGCGGGTCAGCTGTTGCGTCGACCACTGGGCGAACGGATGGGTGCCCGCGCAGAACAGATCCACACCGACCCGGTCGGCGGCCGCGCGCACGGTGTCCATCGTGGTGTGCATCTCGTCGACCACCTCGCCGACGGTGTCGTGGACACCGCTGACGAGTTCGACCGTGTTCTTCAGCAGCTCCTTGGTGACGTGCGGCGGCCCGTTGGGTGCCCGCAGATCACCGACCTGGTCGAAGACCGCGGCGGCCGTGTTGGAGAGATTGCGCGTCTGTTTGTCGACGAGCGCGATCTCCCATTCGACGCCCAGCGTCGGGCGGGGCGAGCCGTTCCAGGGAACCGTTCGAGAGCCAGCCCCACCCATGACGAATCCGCTCTTACCCGATGACGCCGCAGGCGACCCGGCCGCCCGCGTCGCCGGTTGCCAGAGTTTCGGCGTCGGGCCCGGGCGCGCCACCGTTGGCCTGCAGGTAGCGGTTCGGGATGTTGCCGAAGTTGTCGGCGCCGGCGTGGATCATCAGCGCCTTGCCCTTGATCTGGTCCAGCGTCACGGAGTCGGTGGTGGTCACCAGCTTCGCGGTGCCGTCCTTGCCGACCTCGAGCGAGGTCAGATCGCCGCTGGCCGGGTGGGTGTTCGCCTCGCCCACCTGGAGATGACCACCGGCCGAGAGGAAGTTGCCCGGCGCGCCGCCGGACGGGGCGGTGGAGTTCGGCTCGCACTTGCCGTTCTGGTGGATGTGCAGGCCGTGGAAGCCCGGCTGCAGGCCGTGCGCGTCGACGGTGATCTGCAGTTTGTCGCCCGACTTGGCGATGGTGGCGGTGCCGACCTGCGCGCCCGAGGGATCCTTCAACTGCACCGACACCGAATCGCCGGAGGGCGGGTTCTGCTCGGCGCCGGTGCCGGAGTTCTCCGCCGGACCGGCGCTACCGGTCCACACCGCGGGGGTGGTCCCCTTGACGTCGCTCGACTCCTGGCTGTTGCTGCAGGCGACCAGGCCGAAAGCCGCGATCGCCAGCATCGGTGTCACAGTCCGCCAGGAGGGGCGACGGGTTGCGGAGGGGGCCATCGGAGAACTCCTTTACGAGTACCGAGTTTACGAGTAGTGCTGGTTGAACAGATTCCTTACCGGACAAGATGATGCCAGAGCCGTTGTGCACCGCACTGGTGGGGCTCGGTTGGGTCCTAGTTACCGGTGACGATGACGATGATGCCCGGCGGCGAGTCGGCGATTCCGGCGAAACGCGGCTCGGCCGATACGCCCAGCTCATTCGCGATCGCCTGGGCCGTCTCCCGTTCGTGCGGGGAATTTCCGTAGTAGACAGTTGTTTTCGCGATCACACCGCCGGGGTAGTTGCCGGTCTCGGTGACGTCGAAGCCCGCCGCGGTGAGCTGGCTCCCGGTCTTGGAGGCCAGGCCGGCGACGGTGCTGTTGTTCAGCACCCGGACCGGGACGGTCTTGTCCACACCGGCCGCGGTGCTGGTCGGCGCCGCGGTGGTCGTCGTGAGCGTGGTCGCCGGCGCCGCGGTGGTCGTGGCGGCCGTCGTCGAGGGCGTCGTGGCGGCGGCGCGGGTGGTGGTGACCGGGGCGGCCGTCGTCTCGGTATCCGACGAGGTCTCCGCGGCAGCGGAATCGGACGTCGAATTCGACAGCGACATCGCGCCGAGGCCCGCGAAGACGATGGCCAGCGCGATCAGCACCATCGCGAGTGCTCGCAGCGGCGGTCCACCGGTGGGCGGATTCGGGTTGCTCACGGTGTCGACCCTAGTCGCAGGGATGAGCGAGCGCGCGCATCGGACATCCGCCGGTCAGACCTGGAAGCCCAGCCGCCGCGCCGCCCGCGATTTCTGCCGGCTGGCCCGCAACCGGCGCAGCCGTTTCACCAGCATCGGATCGGCGGCCAGCGCCTCGGGCTTGTCGACGACGGCGTTGAGGACCTGGTAGTAGCGGGTGGCCGACATCGCGAACAGATCCCGGATGGCTTCTTCCTTGGCGCCCGCGTACTTCCACCACTTGCGCTCGAAATCGAGGATTTCCAGTTCGCGGCGGGTGAGACCGTCGACCACGCCACCCTCGGGGGCGGTCCCGGCCACCGCGCCGGAGGCGCCTTCGATCACTGCCGCGATCTCTTCGCTCGCGGAGCTGTCCTCGCTTGCGGATAGATTCCGGGCCGCTGCGCTGTCCATATCGCTCCCTCGCCGAATCAACAACGGACGACAGTCGTCGTCATTCAACCACGCGGCACACCCCTTCACCGAGGCGTCGTACGGCGTGTCGGGCCGCACACGCGGCGCCGCGTAAAGTGTGCCACCATGGCGATTCTCCCGATCCGCATCGTCGGCGATCCGGTTCTGCACAACCCGACCGCGCAGGTGTCGCAGTCGCCGGCCGAACTCGCCGGCCTGATCGCGGACATGTACGAAACCCTCGACGCCGCCAATGGAGTCGGGCTCGCCGCCAATCAGGTCGGTGAATCGCTGCGGTTGTTCGTCTACGACTGCCCCGACGTGCAGCCCGACGGTTCGGTGCGGCGGCGGCGCGGCGCGGTGATCAATCCGGTGCTGGAGACCTCCGAGATCCCCGAGACCATGCCCGATCCCGACGACGACGAGGAGGGCTGCCTCTCCGTTCCGGGTGAGCAGTTCCCCACCGGCCGCGCGGACTGGGCGCGGGTCACCGGCACCGACGAACACGGCGAGCCGGTGACGATCGAGGGCGAGGGGTTCTTCGCCCGCATGCTCCAGCACGAGGTCGGCCACCTCGACGGGTTCCTCTATGTGGACGTGCTGATCGGGCGCAACGCCCGCGCCGCGAAGAAGGCGATCAAGCGCAACGGCTGGGGCACACCGGGTTTGAGCTGGGTACCGGGCGAGGTACCGGATCCGTTCGGGCATGACGACTGACCGTCCCGATATCCCGATCGGGCGCCGGGTGGTGGTGCGGTACCGCCTGCCCGAGGGTTATCCACAGCAGTTCACGGATGTGATCGGCGAGCTCGTGGCACCGGATCCGGTGCAGGTCCGCACCGCCGACGGCACCGTGGTGACCATCGCCACCGATCGGGTGGTGGCGGTGAAAGCACTGGGCCCGCGGCCGATTCGGATCGGTGAGATCCGCGCGCTGGAAGCGGCGGCCATCGACGGCTGGCCCGGACTCGAACGGGCCTGGTTCGACGGCTGGCTGTGCAGCATCGGCAACGGCTACACCCATCGCGCGAATTCCGCTGTGCCGCTGGGCGAATCGGGCCGCAACGCCGCCCTCGACATGCGTACGCTGCACCGCATCGGCGAGTGGTACACCGAACACGGCCTGCCGCTGCAACTTCGGCTCCCCGATCGCCTGGCGCCGGTGCCGCCGGGCTGGCTCACCTGGGGCGAGACGATGGTGCTCGGCATCGATATCTCCACATTCGTCCTGCCGCAGGGTCCGTCGATGGTCCGCATCGACGACGGCCCGCATCCGGCGTGGCTGGAATTGCACCGGCACCGCGGCGAGGACACCGTCGACGTGGCCGCGCCGCTGCCGGACACCGGCGTGCTCACCGCGGTCCGCGACGGTGAACTCGGTTTCGCCGCGTTGGGCCTGCCGACCCCGCTGGCGATCGGCCGCGGCGCCCTCACCACCGCCCCCGACGGCCGCCGCTGGATCGGGCTGAGCTGCCTCGCGGTCGCCGCGCCACACCGCCGGCACGGCCTGGGCACCCTCGTCTGCGCCGAGCTGATCAACTGGGGCTACAAACGCGGCGCCACCCACGCCTATGTCCAGGTGGAGGCGAACAACGCCGCGGCCCTCGCGATGTACCGGGAGATGGGCTTCGTCGACCACCACAACTACCGCTACGCCGCCCCGGATCCCGACGCGGGCCGCCACCGGCGGGAGTGAATCGGGCGGCTAATCTCGCCTCATGCGGTTGGCCACCTGGAATGTGAATTCGATTCGATCTCGCGTGGATCGGGTGGTGTCGTGGCTGGACCGCGCGGATATCGATGTGCTGGCCATCCAGGAAACCAAATGCCGCGACGACCAGTTCCCGGCCGAGCGGTTCGAGGAAGCCGGCTACGAGATCGTGCACACCGGCTTCAGTCAGTGGAACGGGGTGGCGATCGCCTCCCGGGTGGGCATCGACGACGTCGAGGTCACCTTCCCGGGCCAGCCCGGATTCGACAAGGACGCCGAGGCCTCGCTGCTGAGCGCGCCGGTGGTGGAGGCCCGGGCGATCGGCGCCACCTGCGGCGGCGTCCGGGTGTGGAGCCTGTACGTACCCAACGGGCGCACGCTGACCGATCCGCACTACACCTACAAGCTGGAATGGCTTGCCGCCCTGCGTGATTCGGCGGAAGCGTGGCTGCGGGCCGATCCGTCGGCGCAGATCGCGCTGTGCGGCGACTGGAATATCGCCCCCACCGACGACGACGTGTGGTCGCCGGAATTCTTCGCGCACAAGACGCACACCTCGGCGCCGGAGCGCGCCGCGTTCGATGCCGTCGTGGCGGCGGGATTCACCGATGTGATGCGCCCCTTCGCGCCCGGCCCGGGTGTCTACACCTACTGGGACTACACCCAGCTGCGCTTTCCGCGCAAGGAGGGTATGCGCATCGATTTCGTCCTCGCCTCCCCCGCGCTGAGCGCCCGCGCCGCCGACGCCGGCGTCGACCGTGAGGAACGAAAAGGGAAGGGCGCCAGCGACCACGCACCCGTGGTGGTCGAATTCTCGGAGCAGCAGCCGGCGCCGGAGGTCAGCTCTGCCGGGTCTTGATGGCGTCGTGGGAGATGTAGACGTCGTAGCTGCCGGGCATCGCGATCACCGCGTTGCCGTATGCCGAGCGGATGAACGGTTCGGTGTACCAGCTGTGATCGCGCATATCGGTGAAGAAGTCACCGTCGCCGCCGTTGAGCATGGTCTGGTGCTGACTCACCGCGGTGCCGTCGAGCCGCTGCCCGTAGAGCCGGGTCACCTTGTAGCCGGAATGGAAGCCGAGCGCGTTGACCCACGGCTCCAATTCCACGATATCGGCCTGTAGCACCCACAGATCACCCTCGATCCGATAGGTCTGACGGGTCTCGTCGTGATGACCGTCGCCGTAGAGCGTCAGCTCCACATCGAGGGTATGGTCGCTGCCCGCAACGCTTTTCACGACGACGTGCGCGGCCTTCACCTCACCGGTCAGCCCGAGGTAGGTCTGCAGCAGCGTCACCGCCCACAGCAGGACGATCGCCACCAGCAGCACCACCAGACCGCTCGCGCCGCGCCCGATATGCCTGCGCCAGCCCGCTTTCCGAGCGCGGAGTACGGCCGTGACCAGCATCGCGATCGCGACGACGAAGAGCACCGCCAGCAATGCCTGGATCCAGCCGAAGGCCATCGGGAACACCATGCCGACAGTTGTACCCGCATTCGGGTACCACACGCGGGCGAGTCGGACACGAATACGCCACGGCCGGCCGGGATTTCCCGGCCGGCCGTGTGCGCGGTGAGAGCTCTTCGGCCTAGAAGGCGCCCTCCTCCATCTGCATGATGTCGGTGTCGAGGTTCTCCACCACGGCCCGCACACCGCTCAGCAGCGGCAGCTGGTTCTTGGCGAACCACGATGCGACACCGACCTTTCCGGTGTAGAACAGCCGATCCTTCTCCGACGGCTGTCCGGCCAGCGCGGCCTGCGCGACCTGGGCCTGCGCGAGCAGCCGCCAGCCGATGACGAGATCGCCCACGGCATGCAGGAAACGCACCGAACCCAGGCCGACCTTGTAGATCTCCTCCGGCGTCTGCGCGGCGGCCACCAGATAACCGGTGAGCGCGGTCGCCATCGCCTGCACATCCGCGAGCGCGGCGCCCAGCAGGGTCTTCTCCGCCTTCAGGGTGTCGGGCTCGCTCTCGGCGAATTGCTGGATCAGCCCGGCGACATGTGCCAGTGCCACGCCCTTGTCGCGAACGATCTTGCGGAAGAAGAAGTCCTGCGCCTGGATCGCGGTCGTCCCCTCGTACAGCGAGTCGATCTTCACGTCGCGGATGTACTGCTCGATCGGGTAGTCCTGCAGATATCCCGACCCACCGAAGGTCTGCAGCGTCTCGGTGAGGGTTTCGTACGCCCGTTCCGAGCCGACGCCCTTGACGATCGGCAGCAGCAGGTCGTTGACCCGCGCGGCGGTGTCGGGGTCGGCGCCGAAATTCGCCTGTGCCACATCGTCGTTCTGGTACGCCGCGGTGTACAGGTACAGCGCCCGCAGGCCCTCCGCATAGGACTTCTGCAGCGCCAGGCTGCGCCGGACGTCCGGGTGGTGGGTGATGGTGACGCGCGGAGCGGTCTTGTCGGCCATCTGGGTCAGGTCGGCGCCCTGGACGCGGGACTTCGCGTACTCCAGCGCGTTCAGGTATCCGGTGGACAGCGTTCCCGCCGACAGCACGCCGACCATCATGCGCGCGTTCTCGATGACCTTGAACATCTGCGCGATGCCGTTGTGCACATCGCCGACCAGATAACCGACCGCGGGCTTGTCGCCACCGTAGGTCAGCTCACAGGTGGGCGAGGACTTGATGCCCATCTTGTGTTCGAGATTGGTCACCAGCACGCCGTTGCGCTCGCCCAATTCCATTGTCTGCGAGTCGAACAGGTACTTCGGCACCACGAACAGCGACAGGCCCTTGGTACCCGGGCCGGCGCCCTCGGGCCGCGCCAGGGTGAGGTGGAAGATGTTGTCGGCGGTATCGCCGACGTCACCGCCGGAGATGAAACGCTTCACGCCTTCGATGTGCCAGGTGCCGTCGGGCTGCTGGACGGCCTTGGTGCGGCCCATGCCGACATCGGATCCGGCATCGGGTTCGGTGAGCACCATCGTTCCGCCCCAGCGGTTCTCCCAGGCGTGCTCGGCCCACCGGCGCTGTTCCTCGGTGCCCTCGCGATAGAGCACCTGGTGCATGAGCGGGCCCATATTGAAGAAGCTGGCCGAATTGTTCGCCGCGACGAGCATTTCCTGAGTCGCCCAGATCAGCGGCGACGGGGCGTCGACGCCACCCATCTCCTCGGGCATGCCCAGCCCGGACCAGCCGGCCTCGTTGACCGCCGCGACCGTCTTGCGCAGCGGGTCGGGCACCACGACCTCGTGCTCGGTGGCATCGAACGAGATCGGATTGCGATCGGCGTCGACGAACGATTCGGCTACCGGCCCCTCGGCCAACCGCTGCACCTCGGTGAGCATTCCGCGTGCGGTTTCGGTATCCAGATCGCCGTACGCGCCGGCGTCCAGCAGCGCACCGATCCCCAACACCTCGAACAAGTTGAACTCGATATCCCGAATGTTCGCCTTGTAGTGCGACACGCTCAGGGCCTCCTCGCCGTCGTGGAATGTTCTCCGTCGGAGGTTGCCGTACCCGGGTTCACTTACGCAACCGTAACCGGCCGAGACTAGAGAATTCGCGGTAACTTACGCGGGCGGACCAGTCCATCCGCGATTCACTTTTCCCAATCGTGCGCCGCCTCGCGGCGATTTGCTCGGAATATGCTCGCATTCGATATCCGCGATCGGCCGCGTCCCGCCCGCACACCTGCCCGGCAGCGGCGCGATGCGACCGGCATAATCGGCCTCTACCACTGCTATCTTGTTCGCCATGGCTTCGGAATCCGCGGTGCGACCGCGTCAACGGGCCCAGCATCTCGGCCCCGAACGCCGACGCCCGCAGGTTCTGGACGCGGCGCTGCGCATCGCGGCGGACGAGGGCATCGCGGCCGTCACCATCGCCGCCGTGGCCGAACGCCTGACCGTGACCCGGCCGGTGGTCTACGCCTGCTTCGCCGACCGCGTCGAACTCATCAACGCCCTCATCCAGCGTGAGGAGGGGCTGCTGCTGGCCGGCATCATGGACGCCCTGCCACCGCGCCGGGTCGAGGCCGACGAAGAGGTCTTCATCGAGGGCTTCCGCGCCCTGCTGGAGACCGTCTCCAAGCGTCCCGACACCTGGAAACTGTTGCACGGCAATCCCGATCCGGCGGTGGCGAGTTCGTTCGGGCGCGGGCGCAGTTTCGCGGTCGAGCGGTGCACCCGTCGGCTGCGGCCCACCCTGCAGGCGTGGGGAACCGTCGACGCGGAGCGCAAACTGCCCGCGCTGGTGGAGCTGTGGGTATCCGCCGGTGAGGGCGCGGTGCGCACACTGGTGACCGAGGGCGACACGTGGACGCCGCAGGATCTGGGCGCCTTCGTCGGCGCGGCGGTCTACCGCGCGCTGCGCTCGGCCTGAGCGGCTGCCGCGAAACCGCCGCTCGACTGGTAGATCTGCCGACCAAACTGCGCACTCTCCGGCAATAGCGCTAGCTAAAATGGAAATCGGCGTCCATTCGACCAGCGACCCGGCGGGAGAGCGGTATGGCGTTCTATCGGCAACTGGGTTCCCTACCGCCGAAGCGGCACACCCAGCATCGTGACGAACGGGGGCAGCTGCTCTACGAGGAGCTGATGGGCGAGGAAGGCTTCACCGGGGACTCGTCACTGCTGTATCACCGCGGCCTGCCGCCGGCCATCGTCGACTCCTCCGCGTGGCGGCCGCCGAATTCGCGGACCGTGCCGAACCATCCGCTGCGGCACCGGCACCTGCGGCTGCACGAACTGTTCCCCGAGTCCGTGCTCGCGCAGACCGATGTCGTGACCGGCCGCCGCCTGATCCTCGGCAACGACGACGTGCGTATCTCCTATGTGGCAGCGCTGCGCGAATCTCCCTTGTACCGCAACGCGATCGGTGACGAACTCGTCTACGTCGAGGCCGGTTCGGGTGTGGTGGACACCGTCTTCGGGCGGCTGCCGGTGCGCGCCGGCGATCATGTGCTGCTGCCGCGGGCGACCACGCATCGCTGGCGGCCGGACGGACCGGAACCGCTGCGCGGTTATATCGTCGAGGCGACCGGACATATCACCGCGCCGAAGCGCTATCTGTCCGCGTTCGGCCAGTTCCTGGAGAATGCGCCGTACTGCGAGCGGGATCTGCACGGTCCGGCCGAACCGCTGCAGGAGTCCGGGGCCGAGGTCGAGGTTCTGGTGAAACATCGGCCCGGCGCCGAAATACTCGGCACCCGCATGGTGTACGCCGAGCACCCGTTCGACGTGGTGGGCTGGGACGGCTGCCTGTACCCGTACCGGTTCAACATCGCCGATTTCGAGCCGATCACCGGTCGTATCCATCAGCCACCCCCGGTGCATCAGGCCTTCGCGGGCACCAACTTCGTGATCTGCGATTTCGTTCCCCGCAAGGTCGACTATCACCCGCTGTCGATTCCGGTGCCCTATTACCACTCCAATGTCGACTCCGACGAGATCCTGTTCTACTGCGGCGGAAACTACGAAGCCCGCCGCGGTTCCGGTATCGGACCGGGTTCGGTCTCGGTGCATCCGGGCGGATATGCGCACGGTCCACAACCGGGCGCCTACGAACGCAGCATCGGCGTGGAATTCTTCGACGAACTGGCGGTGATGGTCGACACCTTCCGCCCCCTGGGTCTCGGCGAGGGCGCCCTGGCTTGCGAGGATCCGGACTATGCGTGGACCTGGTCGGGGCGCGGGCCGAGTTCGGAGCGGGCGTGACCGCGAGGGTGCGGCCCCCGGTGGCCGACGACGACCCCTTCGGACCGGACCACCTGCCGTACGGAGTCTTCGCACCGCCCGGCCGGCCGTTCCGCGTGGGCGTCCGGCTCGGCGCATACGTGCTGGATATCGCTGCGTTACTGGATGATTCGTGCTTCGCGCAACCGACGGTGAACGACTTTCTCGCTCGCGGCCCGCTCCACTGGCACAGCGTGCGCGAACGATTACGGGAAGCCGCGCGCGGTCCGCTGCCCGCGGAAGCGATTCATTCGCTGGATTCGGTGCGGCTGAAGTTGCCGATATCCATCGGCGACTACGTCGACTTCTACGCCAGTATCGACCACGCCACCCGTCTCGGCGGCTTCCTGCGGCCGAACGGTGAAGCGCTGCTGCCGAATTGGCGTCATCTGCCGGTCGGCTATCACGGGCGCGCGGGCAGCGTAGTGGTCTCGGGCACGCCGGTGCGACGGCCGTTCGGGCAGCGCCGGACCGGCTCGGGCGCACCGGAATTCGCGCCCTCCGCGCGGTTGGACATCGAAGCGGAACTCGGCTTCGTCGTCGGCGTCGGTTCCGAGGTCGGCACCTCGATCGCGGTGGACGACTTCGCCGATCACGTCTTCGGCGTGGCGCTGGTCAACGACTGGTCGGCCCGCGACATCCAGGCGTGGGAGGGACAGCCGCTCGGCCCGTTTCTCGGCAAATCGTTCGCCACCTCGATGGCGGCGTGGATCACTCCGCTCGCCGCGTTGGAATTCGCCCGGATCGCGGTGCCGGAACAAACACCCGAACCGCTTTCCTACCTACGGGGACAACAGGATTGGGGGTTCGACATCGACGTGCGGGTGCACTGGAACGGCGTCGCGGTGAGTGCGCCACCCTATCGCGCGATGTACTGGTCCGCGGCGCAGATGCTGGCCCATCTGACCGTCAACGGCGCCGGCACCCGGTCCGGCGATCTGTTCGCCTCCGGCACGATCTCGGGACCCGGGCAGGACCAGAGCGGATCGTTCATCGAACTGTCCGGCAACGGCGCCCACCCCGTCGACGTCGGCGGCTGTGAGCGGACGTTCCTCGCCGACGGGGATACGGTCCTTCTCACCGCGACGGCCCCCGGCCCGCGCGGCGCGCGGATCGCGTTGGGTGAGGTCAGCGGCGAGATCCTGCCCGCTCGCCGCTGATCGGCGGAGTGCACCGTCCCGACGAGACTACAATGTGATAGACGTCACAGCACGCGGAACGCGGCTTTCCCATCCCGTCCAGTGCGGTGCACATCATCGGCAGCGTGGCTTGTGAGGAGCAGCTATGCGCGAATACAGCCTGCCGGCCCTGCACGAAGTTCCCCCCGGCACCACACTCGGCGATCTCGTTCACCGCAACGCCGAACAGTATCCCGACGTTGCGGTCATCGCTCGAAAACGCGACTCCCGATGGGAGGATCTGACCGCGGTCGAATTCCTCGCCGAGGTGCGAGCGGCGGCCAAAGGCATGATCGCCACCGGTATCGAACCGGGCGACCGGGTGGCGATCATGTCCCGCACCCGGTACGAGTGGACACTGCTCGATTTCGCCATCTGGTGTGCCGCGGCCGTCACCGTTCCGGTGTACGAGACGTCCTCCGCAGAACAGGTGCAATGGATACTCTCCGATTCCGGAGCCGTCGCGGTGATCACGGAAACCGCCGCGCACACGGCCGTCGTGGGCAAGGTGCAAGAACAGGTGCCCGATCTCGCGCACATCTGGGAGATCGAGGCGGACGCGGTCGCCACCCTCGTGCGCACCGGCGCCGAGGTCACCGACGCGGCACTGGACGAACGGCGGTCCGCGATCGCAACGGACTCTCTCGCGACCGTCGTCTACACGTCCGGCACCACCGGCCGGCCCAAAGGATGCCGGATCACCCACGGCAACTTCCTCGGCGAACTGAGCAACGCGACCGCACGCCTGCCGCAGCTGTTCCGCACGGGAGAGTCGTCGGTCCTGCTGTTTCTGCCGCTGGCCCATGTCTTCGGGCGGATCGTCGAGGTGGCCGCCGCGCTCGTACCGATCAAGATCGGTCATGTCGGCGATGTCAAGAACATCACCGAAGAGCTGGGAACCTTCCGGCCGACGTTGATCCTCGGCGTACCGAGGGTTTTCGAGAAGGTCTTCAACGCGGCCCGCACGCAGGCGCAGTTGACGCACCGGGGCCGGATCTTCGACATCGCGGCCGATACGGCGATCGCCTACAGCCGAGCCCTGGACAACGACCACATCCCGCTGGGGCTGCGCTTGCGCCATCAGCTGTTCGACCGTCTGGTGTACCGCAAGCTGCGAGCCGCGCTCGGTGGCCGGGCCACGCACGCCCTCTCCGGTGGTGCTCCACTCGGCGAACGGCTGGGGCACTTCTTCCGCGGCGTCGGTTTCACGGTGCTGGAGGGTTACGGACTGACCGAAACCTCCGGAATCGCCACCTTCAATCCCGACGACCGGCCGAAGATCGGAACCGTCGGCCAGCCGGTGCCGGGCACCACGGTCCGCATCGACGACGACGGCGAAATCCTGCTGCGGGGCCCCCAGATGTTCCCCGGCTATTGGAACAACCCCGTGGCCACCGCACACACGTTCCGCGACGACTGGTTCGCCACCGGCGACATCGGCTCGCTCGACGACGAGGGCTACCTCACCATCACCGGCCGCAAGAAAGAACTCATCGTCACCGCCGGGGGCAAGAACGTCGCCCCGGCGGTGATCGAAGACCGCATTCGAGCCCACGCCATCATCGGGGAAGTCGTGGTCGTCGGCGACGCCAAACCTTTCGTCACCTGTCTGGTGACCGTCGACAGCGAGCACTTCCCGATCTGGAAGCAGTTGCACGGCAAATCCTCCGAGGCCACCCTCGCCGACCTCAGCTCCGACCCGGAGCTGCTCGACGCGATTCAGGCCGCCGTCGACGACGGCAACGCGGCCGTATCCCGAGCCGAGGCGGTCCGCAAGTTCAGGCTGCTGCGCACCGAATTCACCGAGGCGAACGGCTATCTCACCCCCTCGCTCAAACTCAAGCGCAACGTGGTGCTGCGCGACTTCGCCGACGAGATCGACGCACTGTATTCGGCGTGACGCGGCCGGTCGAATCACCGAGTCCGATCCAGGTTCCGATGGCAGGGGCAGTGACGCGCCCCACGGGCGCGCGGTACCCTCGGCCGGGTACCACATCGTGCCAACGGGGGCTCGCACCAGCGGGCTGAGAGGACGGCTAGCCCATTCGGGCGGTTCAGGGCCGTCGACCGTACGAACCTGACCGGGTAATGCCGGCGTAGGGAGGATTGAGCTCACATGTCGTCGAACCATGTCACCACGGGCCCCATCGCGGGCAGCGCAAAGCACTACGAGCAGATCGAAGCCGACGGGACGACCTTGCGCATCCCGGTCCGCCGGATCAACCTGACCAACGGCGAACACTTCGACGTCTACGACACCTCCGGCCCGTACACCGACGATTCGGCCACGATCGACCTGGAGGCCGGACTGCCGAAGCTCCGCGCCGGCTGGACCCAGCCGGACGTGCCGGGACCGCGTACTCAGCTGGCCTGGGCCAGAGCCGGCGCGATCACCGCCGAGATGCGGTATATCGCTGCGCGCGAAGGTGTTTCGCCGGAATTGGTTCGCGACGAGGTGGCCGCCGGCCGGGCCGTGATCCCCGCCAACCACAACCACCCCGAATGTGAGCCGATGATCATCGGCAAGAAGTTCGCGGTGAAGATCAACGCCAATATCGGCAATTCCGCGGTCACCTCCTCGATCGCCGAAGAGGTGGAGAAGATGGTGTGGGCCACCCGCTGGGGCGCCGACACCATCATGGACCTGTCCACCGGTAAGAACATCCACGAGACCCGCGAATGGATCCTGCGGAATTCGCCGGTGCCGGTCGGCACCGTGCCGATCTACCAGGCACTGGAGAAGGTGAACGGCGATCCGACCCAGCTGACCTGGGAGATCTATCGCGACACCGTGATCGAGCAGGCCGAGCAGGGCGTGGACTACATGACCGTGCACGCGGGGGTGCTGCTGCGGTACGTTCCGCTGACCGCCAAGCGCGTCACCGGCATCGTCTCGCGCGGCGGTTCGATCATGGCGGCATGGTGTCTGGCTCACCACCAGGAATCCTTCCTGTACACCAACTTCGCGGAACTGTGCGAGATCCTGGCGAAATACGACATCACCTTCTCGCTCGGCGACGGGTTGCGGCCCGGTTCCATCGCCGATGCCAACGACGAGGCGCAGTTCGCCGAACTGCGCACGCTCGGCGAGCTGACCAAGATCGCGAAATCGCATGGCGTACAGGTGATGATCGAGGGCCCGGGCCACGTTCCGATGCACAAGATCGTGGAGAACGTGCGGCTCGAGGAGGAGCTGTGCGAGGAGGCGCCGTTCTACACGCTGGGCCCGCTCGCCACCGATATCGCCCCGGCCTACGACCACATCACCTCGGCGATCGGCGCGGCGATCATCGCGCAGGCCGGCACCGCGATGCTCTGCTACGTCACCCCGAAGGAACATCTGGGGCTGCCCAATCGCGACGATGTGAAGACCGGCGTCATCACCTACAAGATCGCCGCGCATTCGGCCGATCTCGCCAAGGGGCATCCGCGGGCACAGGAACGCGACGACGCACTGTCCAAGGCGCGCTTCGAATTCCGCTGGCACGACCAGTTCGCGCTGTCGCTGGATCCCGACACCGCGCGGGAGTACCACGACGAGACGCTGCCCGCCGAACCCGCCAAGACGGCCCACTTCTGCTCGATGTGCGGTCCGAAGTTCTGTTCGATGCGCATCTCCGCCGATGTGCGCGAGTACGCGGAGAAGCAGGGGCTCACCGACGTGGAGGCCATCGAGGCCGGTATGGCCGAGAAGTCGGCCGAATTCGCCGAGGCCGGCGGAAAGGTCTATCTGCCCGTCGTGTCGTGACAGCGAAAGCTGTTGTGCCGTAACGGCGCTGCCGTTGCGCTGCGTGCGCCGACGCCTGCCCGCCGCCAGGGTGCGCGTCGGCGCCGCAGATGTGCCGCCGGCCCGCGGACGTCAGCTCATCGCTCGATGTTCGCGAGCGTCCGGATGCCGGTGAGGATCACGCGGACGCCGTGGTCGAATTCGTCGTTCGGATCCATGGCGGACAGCTTCGTGACCAGATTCGCGGTGCGCGGATAACGATCGCGGTCGACCGCCCGGTCGATATGCGAATAGGGGTTGTCGGCGCCGTAATCCGCACCGATGCGCGCCTGCTCCTCGATCACGAATCCGACCGTGTAGTGCAGGACGATCGGGAAGACCCACCCCGCCTCGTCGGCGGAGAACCCGGCGTCCTCCAGCGTGCGTAGGGTCAATTCCATGGTGCGCCACATGGATTCGTCGCTGACGTAGGTACCGGCGAGCAGTCTGCCGCCGTCGCGGTGCCGCAGCATCGAACTGCGCAGGCGCCCGGCCAGTTCGGCGATCCAGTCCTGCCAGGTCTCGCCCCGGCGCGGCCCCTCCACGCGGTCGACCGCGGCGGCGAAGACCGCGCGCGCCATCACGTCGAGCAGTTCCTGCTTGTTCTTGACATGCCAGTAGAGCGCCGGCGCCTGCACATCGAGCGCGGACGCCACCTTGCGCATGGTCAGCCCGTCGAGCCCGGTCTCGTCCAGCAGCTCCAGCGCGGCCGCGCCGATGGCGTTGGCGTCGAGTTTCATCGCACCTCCAGTCGATTGCTTGACAGCTTAACAATGTTCTGGTGTCCTTAACAGCGTTAAGGGTTTAACGATGTTAAGGAGCGGGGCGTGCACACAACGGATGTAGTCGTCGCAGGTGGCGGGCCTACCGGGCTGATGCTGGCGTACGAATTGCAACTGGCCGGGGTCGCGGTGGAGGTACTGGACGCGCTGCCGGCACGCACCGGCGAATCGCGGGCCGGAGGTATCCACGCGCGCACCATGGAGATCCTCGACCAGCGCGGTCTGCTCGACGACCTGCTGCGGCAGGGGCGCACACTGCCGCGGGGCCACTTCGGCGGACTCCCGCTCGACTTCGGCGATTTCCACACCCGCTTCCCGTACACCCTCGCGGTGTTGCAGTCGGTGATCGAGCGCGAACTGGACCGCCACGCGACGGCGGCCGGCGCGCCTGTGCAATGGGATTCGCCCGTCACCGGATTCCGCCAGGACGATTCCGGGGTCGAGGTCGAGGTCGGCGGGAGCCGTCCGCGTCGGATCCGCGCGGCCTACCTGGTCGGCTGCGACGGCGGGCGCAGTTCGGTGCGCAAGCTCGCGGGCATCGGCTTCGACGGCACGGACGCGACGGTGACGGGCATGATCGCCGACGTCGAACTCACCGCTCCCCCCGCCGAGCTGTTCTTCGGCGCCCGCGGTGCGACCGGCGACTATTCGGTGATCCAGTTCGAGCCCGGGTGGTACCGGTTGATCGCCCAGTGCCACGACCGGGTGCGCGAGCGCGGCAGCGCCCTGACCTTCGACGAATTCCGCAGCGCGTTCACCGAACTCGCGGGCACCGATTTCGGCATGCACAGCCCGCGGTGGGTCACCCACTACGGCGATGCCGCCCGGCAGGCCGACCGCTACCGGGTCGGCCGGGTGTTCCTGGCGGGCGACGCCGCGCACATCCATTTCCCGGCCGGTGGCCAGGGCCAGAATCTGGGGCTGCAGGATGCGGTCAATCTGGGCTGGAAGATCGCGGCCGTGCTGCGCGGCAACGCCTCCGACGCACTGCTGGACACCTACGAATCCGAACGCCATCCGATCGCCGCGCGCGTACTGCGGAACACGCGCGCTCAGACGGCGCTGTCACGGCCCGGTGCGCATGTGGACGCGTTGCGCGACAGCATGTCCGATCTTTTCGACATCGACGAGGTGCGCCACCGCCTCGGACTCATGATCACCGCCCTGGACATCCGCTACGACTGCGGGAACGAGCACCCGCTGTGCGGCCGGCGCGTACCGGATGCCGATATCGCGACCGCCGACGGGCCCACCCGCGTGCACGAGCTGATGCGTTCGGGACGTCCGATTCTGTTGGTGCGCAACGTGACCGAGATTCCTGATATCAGCGAGTGGAAGGACCGGGTGGACATCGTGTGCGCGTCCGATCCGGCCACCGAATGGATCGTCCCCGGATCCGGCCCGGTTCCGGCGCCCGTGTACACGCTCATCCGACCTGACGGGTATATCGCTTGGGCCGCAGGCGATTCCACTACCGAGGGACTGAACACCGCACTTACCGCCTGGGTCGGCCGCGCTTCGGCCGACCGGTGACCCCGGCGGCTACCCAGGCCCCTCGGCACCCGCCGTGGTACCGCTGCTACTTCCGGGGCTGCCAGCGGGCGACGAAATCGTCGGGTTGTGGTGCGGGGCCGGGAAGTTCGCCGGGGGTGCGCAGTCCGTCGAGCAGCAGAGCGAGTATGCGGTGGCGCAACTGCGCGGTTCGAGTGGCATCGGGGAGGAGGATCGCGGCGCAAGCCTCCAGGACCAGGCTGAGATCGGCGATCGTCACTCCGTCGCGGACAGCGCCGGAAACCTGTGCCCGGCGCAGTATTTCCTCGTTCAGCTCCGCGGACCGTTGCACCTGAGGCCCGAACGATTCGTCCGGGGTGAACGTGCCGGCCAGTCGCACGGTCAGCGAATGCACATCGGCGTCGACCACCCGGCGCAGGAATTCGGCGAGCACGTCGACGTCGGCCGCCGACTCCAGCGCGGCCTCGGCCTCGGCGTTGTAGCGGCACAAACCCTGGTAGCAGAGGGTGCGCAGCAGTGCCTCCTTACTCGGATAGCGGCGATACAGCGCGCTGATCCCCACTCCGGCCCGCTCGGCGACGGCCGAGATCGGGGCGGTCGCATCGGCGAGAAAGACGGCGCGAGCGGCGTCGAGGATGATCCCGTCGTTGCGCGCGGCCTGCGCCTTGCGACCGGGAAGGGCCTGGTGAGCTGGGGCGTCGGCTGATTTCGGCATGGTTTCAGCCTAACACTTGAAACGGAATGATCCGTTCTGATACTGTTCCAGCAGAACGAAACATTCCGTTCCAAAAGGGAGACGATCATGACCATCCGCCCGTTCCACATCGACATCCCGCAGGACCGCCTCGACGACCTCGCCGATCGGCTGCGCCGGGCACTGTGGCCGGACGAACTGCCCGGCGTCGGCGACGCCTACGGTGTGCCGGGTGATCGGGTGCGCGCGCTGGCGAAGTACTGGTTGAACGACTTCGATTGGCGCGCAACGGAAGCGCGACTGAATGCGCATCCGCAGTTCCGCACGGAGATCGACGGCGAGGATATTCACTTCCTGCACGTCCGCTCGTCGCGGCCGGATGCGTTGCCGGTCATCCTCACCCACGGCTGGCCCGGATCGGTGCTGGAGTACCTGGACGTGATCGAGGCGCTGACCGAACCGGAATCCCCCGACCATCCGGCCTTCCACGTGGTCCTGCCGTCGCTGCCGGGCTTCGGCTTCTCCGGCCCGACCCGCAGCACCGGCTGGGGCACCCAGCGCACCGCGCGCGCCTGGGTGGAGCTGATGGATCGGCTCGGTTACGAGCGCTTCGGCGCGATCGGCAACGACGGTGGGTCGATGATCTCCCCGGAGATCGGCCGGCTGGCCGGCGATCGCGTGGTGGGCGTCCACGTGACGCAGTTGTTCTCCTTCCCCTCCGGCGACCCGGCCGAATTCGACGGGCTCTCCGAAGAGGATCTGGGCGCGCTCGCACACCTGCAGTGGTTCCAGGACAACAAGATGGCGTTCAACATTCTGTGCAGCCAGCAGCCGCAGACACTGGCCTACGCGTTGAGCGACTCTCCGCTCGGTCTGCTGGGCTGGAACGCACAGCTTTTCGGCGAAAGTCTCGATCCGGAATTCGTGATCGGCAATATCGCGCTGTACTGGCTCACCGGCACCGCGGCCTCCTCGATCCGCTTCTACTACGAGAACGCCCACGCCACCGAGCGTCCGTCCGGACCGACCACCACCCCGACCGCGCTGGCCATGTTCGCCGGGGATTTCCGGTCGATCCGCCGGTTCGCCGAGCGCGACCACGAGAACATCGTCAGCTGGAATTCCTACGACGTGGGATCGGTGACCGGCGGACCCAACGACGCGGCCGGACACTACGCCGCGCATGAGGCGCCGGAGGTCCTGGTCGGCGACATCCGGACGTTCTTCGCCCGGGTCCGGTGAATCCCCCGGCGGCTGAGCAGTCGTGCCGACTGCTCAGCCGGGGCGCCCTATCGCTGCTTCTTCCCCTGGACTGTGGTCTCGACACCCGATGGGGTGACGTCCTTGGCCTTCTTCTCCGCTCGCTTCTCCTTCAGCGACTTGCCGGACTTCTTGGACATGGTGCTGCGCGGAGATTTATCGGACATGAGGGTCCTTTGTTCGGCAGGATTCGAATGATCCTGTTGGCTCGACCGTACGCGCCCGGCCTCCCGCATCGGCGGAATGCGCGATCGGCACGTCCGCGTGAATGACCACGCTGCGGTCGCGGGCCGGCGCGTCGTAGGGTCTGTCTCGTGAAACTGCTGCCGTTGCCGGAACCGGGTACTACGCCGGTCCGGGTGCTGACGATCGCCGGAACCGACTCCGGGGGTGGGGCCGGAATTCAGGCCGATTCGCGGACCATGGCACTGCTCGGCGTGCATGCCTGCGTGGCGGTGGCCGCGGTGACCGTGCAGAACTCGGTCGGGGTCAGCGGTTTCCACGAGATTCCGCCGCAGACCGTCGCCGATCAGGTGCGGGTGGTGACCGGCGATATCGGGGTCGCGGCGGCCAAGACCGGCATGCTGGCCTCGACCGCGATCATCGAGGCCGTGGCCCAGGTCTGCGACGAGGTCGGTATCGGACGCGACGGCACAGTGCCGTTGGTGGTCGACCCGGTGGCTGCGTCGATGCACGGCGACCCGCTGCTGCACGCGGAAGCCCTGGACGCACTGCGCTCGGTTCTCATTCCGCGCGCCACGCTGGTGACCCCGAATCTGGACGAGGTGCGGCTGCTCACCGGCATCGCCGTCACCGACGACCGCAGCGCCCGCAAGGCCGCCGAGGCGCTGATCGCACTCGGCCCGCGCTGGGCCGTCGTCAAGGGCGGTCATCTGCGCTCCTCCGAATTCAGCACCGATCTGCTGTTCGACGGTGACCGCTTCCACGAACTCACCGCACCCCGCATCACGACCGGCAACGATCACGGTGGCGGCGACACCCTGGCCGCCGCCTCCGCCTGCGCCCTGGCACACGGCTACCCGGTGCCCGAGGCGGTGGCCTTCGCCAAGGAATGGACCACGCGCTGTCTGGAGGCGTCCTACGATCTCGGCGCCGGGCACGGACCCGTGTCGCCGCTGTGGCGGCTGCACGGAATCTGAATCGGCACAACGGTTTTCCGCAACGGTCCGATCTGTCGGACCCCTCGGGCATACTGCCGGTATGAGCGAATCCGAGGCGGTCACCCAGCGCGACATCAGCTCCTACGACGATCCGGACGCACCCTGGCATCAAGCCTTCAGCGAGGGCGATATCAAGGACTGGAACCGTCCGGTGATCGACGAGTTCCGGGCCAACGGCGGCAAGGTCGGCGGCTCTTATGCCGACGCCACGCTGCTGTTGCTGACCACCACGGGCGCTCGCAGCGGCAAGCAGCACGTGGTGCCGCTGGGAGTGCTGTACCGGGGCGACATCCCTTATCTGAGTTCGTTCATCGAGGACAAGTACCCGGCTTGGTATCACAACATCAAGGCGAATCCGCAGGTTACGGTCGAACTGGGCGGGCAGACCTACGCCGCCCGGGGACGCGCGCTCGAGGGCGCGGAATACGACGAATTCGCCGCGTGGGTGCTGGCGAACAATCCGCTGCTCGCCGATTTCCAGGCTCGGTCGCAGCGCCCGGTTCCGCTGGTCGTCCTGGAGCTCGGCGACCCGGCCTGACCTCGCGGGCGCTCCCAGGAAGCTCACAGGTCGGGCGCAGCGCTGCCCAAGGCTGATACCCGAAATTGGGATCATGACCGAGACAGCGATGGCGTTCCAGGCGGCCACCACCCCCGACTCGACGCGCACAGCGGTGCTCGAGGTCGTGATCCCTGTGTACAACGAGGAGCGCGATCTGGCCGGATGTGTCCGCCGGCTGCACGCATTCCTGCGTGACGGTTTTCCGTTCTCGACCCGAATCACGGTGGCGGACAACGCATCCACCGACTCCACCCTCGCCGTGGCGCACGAACTCGCCGCGGAGCTGCCCGAGGTCGAGGTCGTCCACCTCGACCGCAAGGGCCGCGGACGCGCGCTGCGTGCGGTGTGGGAGGCCTCCGACGCACAGGTCGTCGCGTATATGGACGTCGACCTGTCCACCGACCTCAACGCCCTGCTGCCGCTGGTGGCCCCGCTGGTCTCCGGACATTCCGATCTCGCGATCGGCACCCGGCTGGCGAAATCCTCGCGCGTGGTGCGCGGCCCGAAGCGCGAGATCATCTCCCGCTGCTACAACTTGATCCTGCGAGCCTCGCTGCAGGCCCGGTTCTCCGACGCCCAGTGCGGATTCAAGGCGATGCGCACCGATGTGGCGCGCCGGATCCTGCCGCTGGTCCAGGACGGGGAATGGTTCTTCGACACCGAACTGCTGGTGATCGCCGAACGCGCCGGACTGCGCATCCACGAGGTTCCGGTGGACTGGATCGACGATCCGGACAGCCGCGTGGACATCATCGACACCGCCCGCAAGGATCTGCTCGGCGTGTGGCGGGTGGGCCGCGGCTTGGCCACCGGCGCCCTGCCGATCAACGACCTGCGCGCCGCCATCGGGCGGGAACCACTGGTGGACGGGGTGCCGCTGGGCATGGTCGGGCAGCTGGTGCGCTTCGGCATCATCGGCGTGCTCTCCACGCTGGCCTACATGCTCCTGTATGTGATGCTGGCGTCGGTGGTCGGCGCCCAACCGGCGAACTTCGCCGCCTTGCTGATCACCGCGGTCGCCAACACCGCGGCGAACCGCGCCTTCACCTTCGGCGTGCGCGGTTCGGGCAACGCGGTCTCCCACCACTTCCAGGGCTTGCTGATCTTCGCCTTCGCCTGGCTGCTGACCAGTGGTTCGCTGTTCGCGCTGCACCGGTGGGCGCCGGACGCGTCCGTGCACGTGGAACTGCTCGTGCTGGTGGTCGCGAATCTGGTGGCCACGCTGACCCGATTCGTGGGACTGCGCTGGGTCTTTCGCAACGCGGTCGCCGACAGCGGCGTCGAGGACATCGCGACGGCACCGGCCTCGGCGGAAACACGGTGACCGAAACGACGATGCCCGCCCTCGAAGAGGGCGGGCATCGTCGTGGTTGTAGCCCCGACGGGATTTGAACCCGCGCTACCGCCTTGAGAGGGCGGCGTCCTAGGCCGCTAGACGACGGGGCCGAGAACTGCGCTCCGGCAACCGGAGCCCGGTCAGCTTATCGGTCGCGGGCGACGGCACCAAATCGGGTGCTCACATTCGCGGTCTCAGAAAGGCCGCCCCTGGATGAGGCCGAAGATTCCGGCGATGAAGAACAGTGGGATGAACAGCGCGGTCGCCACCGGATCGCCGTTGAGATATCCCTGCCGGATACCTTCCAGAGCTGCCGCAGAACCCGAATCCATGATCGATTCCCCTCGCTCGATATGTGATGAATGTGCCCGATCACGCTAGCGCAGCCCAGCGCCCTTCTCATCAGCGCTGTTCCCACCACCGGGCGTGATGTCAGTGCGGCGTGTGCAGTCCCATGTGCAGGGTCACCGCCCACTGGTGCACGATCTGCTTGCGGCGGACCGAGTCGTCGGTCAGGACGTCGGCCAGCCCCAGGCCGCGGGCCATGTCGAGGGTGGCCTGCACCAGGTGATGGGCGACCGGGTCGGAGTCGTCGACGCCGAGGGCCTCGACGGCCAGGCGATGGGAGACCCGGCCGAAGTGCGCCTCGAGCGGCACGATGCGTTCACGCAACACCGGATCGGCCGCGGCGTGGGTCCACACCTGCAGCGCCGCCTTGAACAGCGGAGTCGTATAGGACTCGACCAGCTGCGCCACCACCGCCTCGGTGCGGCCGACACCCTGCGCCACCCCGGTCACGGCCGCCGCCTCGGCCTTGGACTGGGCCATCCGGGCGTCGAACATGTACTCGAGGGCGGCGGTGATCAGATCCTCCCGGGTGGGGAAATGATGCTGCGCCGCCCCGCGCGAGACCCCGGCCCGTTCGGCGACCACCGCGACAGTGGCCGCCGCCCAGCCCATATCGGCCAGACAGTCGATGGTGGCCTCGAGCAATCGCTGACGGGTGGCCCGGCTGCGGTCCTGCTTGGGTTCGTGCGATGCGGTCATGATCGGTTCATTCTGCCCAGCTGGGTGGGCGGCGCTGGAAGAAGGCCGTCATCCCCTCGATCACCTCGGGCGTGCCGAAGAAACTGCCGGAGCGTTTGGCCAGCTCATCGGCCGTGCGATCGAATTCGGCAACGAGGGACGCATTCACCAGCCGCTTACTTTCGGCCAGCCCCTGCGGGGAGCCCTTGCGCAGTTCGCCGCACAGCCGGGCGACCTCGGCTTCGGCATCGTCGGCGGCGACGGTGATCAACCCGATGCGCTCGGCCTCGGCCGCGTCGAAGGTCTCGCCGGTCTGGTAGTAGCGGGCGGCGGCCCGGGAGGTCAGCCGCGGCAGCAGCGTGAGCGAGATCATGAACGGCGCCAGGCCCAGCCGCGCCTCGGTGAGCGCGAAACTGCTCGACGGTCCGGCGACCGCGATATCGCAGGCGCCGACGATGCCCATTCCGCCCGCGCGCACATTGCCGTCGATCTGCGCGAGCACCGGCTTGTGCAGTTCCACGATGCCGCGCAGCACGTCGATCATCCACCGGGTGCGGATGTCGGCGGCCGCGGCCGGATCGGCGTCGAGCGCTTCCTTGAGGTCCGCGCCGGCGCAGAACGTGTTACCGGTGTGGGTGAGGATCACCCCGCGGGCCCGTTCGTCGGCCCCGGCCTTGCGCAGTCCGTCGAGCAGTTCGCGAACCAGCTTCGAGGACAACGCATTCCGATTGTGCGGTGAATCCAGCGTGAGGACCGCGAAGCCGTCGCGCAGGTCGTACCGCACGAAAGGAGATTCGGCGCCCGTGGTTTCGGTGCCTGTGGTTTCGGTGGTTTCGCTCACGTGTGCATTCCTCCTCGTCCGGTTCGGGTGGTGTCGTCCGGCCGGGCCGCGCACGGGCGGCCCGGACGGTCGCCGCTCAGTACGACTTCGGCAGTCCCAGCGAGTGCTGGGAGACGAAGTTCAGGATCATTTCCCGGCTCACCGGAGCCACTCGCGCGATCCGCGCCGCGCCGAGCATGCCCGCCAGGCCGATGTCCGCGGTCAGGCCCGAACCACCGTGGGTCTGGATGGACTGATCCAGGGCCTTGATACTCGCCTCCGCCGCAGCGTATTTCGCCATATTGGCGGCCTCCGCGGCACCGAAGTCGTCGCCGGAATCGTAGAGGACGGCGGCCTTCTGCATCATCAGCTTGGCCAGTTCGAGTTCGATCTTCACCTGGGCCAGCGGATGCGAGATGCCCTGGTGCGCCGCGATCGGCGTCTTCCAGACCTGCCGTTCCCGGGCGTATTCGACCGTCCGGTCGATGGCGTAGCGGCCCATACCGACCGCCATCGCCGCACCCATGATGCGCTCGGGATTGAGGCCGGCGAACAGCTGCGCGATCGCGGCGTCCTCCTGGCCCACCAGCGCGCTGCCGGGCAGGCGCACATCGTCGA
The DNA here is from genome assembly GCF_000308375.1 of Nocardia aobensis NBRC 100429. Lineage (GTDB taxonomy): Bacteria > Actinomycetota > Actinomycetes > Mycobacteriales > Mycobacteriaceae > Nocardia > Nocardia aobensis. The sequence continues at coordinate 31,115 of NZ_BAFQ01000196.1, forward strand.
GGAACAGCGTGAACTGGTTGTCCGGCTCGATGATGTCCATCTCCTGGCGGTTCTTCTCGAAGCCGGGAGTATCGGTCGGGACGATGAACAGAGCCGGCTTCAACTTGCCGGTCTTGGAATCCTCGGTGCGCGAGACGATCAGGACCGCCTCGGCCTGATCCACACCGGAGATGAAGATCTTGCGGCCGTTGAGGATCCAGTCGCCACCGTCGCGGCGCGCGGTGGTGGTGATGTTGTGCGAGTTGGAGCCGGCGTCGGGTTCGGTGATGCCGAACACCATCTTCGACGAGCCGTCGGCCAGCCGGGTCAGCCAGTACTGCTTCTGCTCCTCGGTGCCGTATTTGGTGATGATGGTGCCGCAGATCGCGGGCGAGACCACCATCAGCAGCAGGCCCGCACCCTGGGCGGCCAGTTCCTCCATCACCAGCGCCAGTTCGTAGATTCCGGCGCCACCGCCGCCGTACTCCTCCGGCAGATTCACGCCGAGGAAGCCGAGTTCGCCCGCCTCGTCCCACAATTCGTCCAGCGGCTCGTTGCGGCGCGCCTTCGCGGACACGTAGTCGCGGTAGTTGTACTTCGCGGCGAGCTTGGCGACGGCCGCCCGCAGCTGCTTCTGTTCGTCGGTTTCGATGAAACTCATGGACATTCTCCTGTAGTGGGCCGCTATTCGGCGGCGGCTTCGGCCGGTGTCGTGGTCGCTTCGGCATGGACGACCGCCAGCACGGCGCCGACGTCGACCTGTTGTCCCGCAACCACATTCAGTTCGGTCAGCACTCCGGCCGCCGGGGCGGCGATGGTGTGCTCCATCTTCATGGCCTCGAGCCAGAGAATCGGCTGGCCCTTCTCGACGGCGGTGCCGACCTCGGCGCCCAGCCGGATCACCGAACCCGGCATCGGCGCCAGCAACGACCCCTCCGCGACCTGGTCGGCCGGGTCCGAGAAACGCGGAAGCCTGCGCACCGCGACCGGGCCCAGCGGCGAATCGACCGCCACCAGATCGCCGTAGCGCGCGACCTCGAACCGCCGCCGCACCGAGCCACGCTCGCCGGGCACCCCGAGAACCACGACATCCGGTGTGGCCTCGATCAGCTCGAGCCCCTCGTGCCCCTCGACCTCGAGTCCGGAGCGGGTGAGGCGGTAACGCACCTCGTGCGTCCCCGACACCCGGCTCTCGTAGGACTTGCTCTGCGCCTGTGAGGGCAGGTTGCGCCAGCCGCTGGGCAGCGCCGCGCCGACGCGCGCTCGCGCTCGATTGGCGGCCGCGTCCGCCAGTGCCGCGGCGACGATGGACAGCGCCTCGTCGTCGGGTGACACCAGCGGCGCGGCGAGGTTTTCCAGCCCGTGGGTGGCGAAGAACGCGGTGTCGGTGTCACCGGCGAGGAAGGCCGGATGCCGCAGCACCCGCACCAGCAGATCGCGGTTGGTGACCAGGCCGTGGATGCGGGCCCGCTGCAACGCCGTCGCCAGCAGATGCGCCGCTTCCGCGCGGGTGTCGGCGTAGGAGATGACCTTGGCCAGCATCGGGTCGTAGAACACCCCGACCGCCGAACCGTCCACCACCCCGGAGTCGAGCCGTAACCCGGGCTCGGTCAGTACGGTGAATTCGGCTGTGCCCGGGGCGAATTCGATGCGATGTACCGCGCCGCTCTGCGGCTGCCAGTCGTGTGCCGGATCCTCCGCGTACAACCGCACCTCGATGGAGTGGCCGCGCATCGGCGGCGGCTCCTGCGGCAGCCGGTAGCCCTGCGCCACCTGCAGTTGCAGCCGGACCAGATCCAGACCTGTGGTGCATTCGGTGACCGGATGTTCCACCTGCAGGCGGGTGTTCATCTCCAGGAAGAAGAAATCGCCCTGTTCGTCGGCGAGGAATTCGACCGTGCCCGCGCCCGCGTAGCCGATCGCCTCGGCGGCGAGCCGGGCCGCCTCGAACAACCGCGCCCGCATGGGGGCGATCCGCTCGACCAGCGGCGACGGCGCTTCCTCGACCACCTTCTGATGCCGGCGCTGAATCGAACATTCACGTTCGCCCACCGCCCACACCCGGCCGTGGGTATCGGCCATCACCTGGACCTCGATGTGGCGACCGGTTTCCAGGTAGCGCTCACAGAACACCGTCGGATCGCCGAAGGCCGATTCCGCCTCGCGCCGGGCCGCCTCGAGCTGGTCCGGCAGCTCCGCCAGCGAGCGCACCACCCGCATCCCGCGCCCGCCACCACCGGCGGAGGCCTTGATCAGCACGGGCAGCAGAGCCTCGGTGACCTCGGCGGGATCGAGTTCGGCCAGCACCGGGACGCCCGCGGCGTCCATCATCTTCTTGGATTCGACCTTCGAACCCATCTGCTCGATGGCCGCGACTGGCGGGCCCACCCACGCCAAGCCCGCATCGATCACCTGGCGGGCGAATTCCGCGTTCTCGGACAGGAATCCGTACCCCGGATGAATCGCGTCGGCGCCCGCGGCGCGGGCGGCCTCGATGATCAGATCGCCGCGCAGATAGGTCTCGCCGGGAGTGTTGCCGGGCAGCCGGATCGCCGCATCGGCCTCGGCCACATGCGGTGCGTGCGCATCCGCGTCGGAATACACCGCGGTCGTAGCGATGCCCATGCGCCGGCAGGTCGCGAACACGCGCCGCGCGATCTCTCCGCGGTTGGCGACCAGAACGTTCGTGATCGGCCCTACTGTCATCTCAGACCTCACATCCGGAAGACGCCGAAGCCCTCGGCGCCCTTGATCGGGGCATTGTGGATGGCCGACAACGCCATTCCCAATACCGTGCGGGTGTCGCGGGGGTCGATCACACCGTCGTCGTAGAGCCGGCCCGACATGAACATGGGCAGCGATTCGGCCTCGATCTGGGCCTCGATCATCGCGCGCATGCCCTTGTCGGCCTCCTCGTCGAACGCCTGGCCGCGCGCCTCGGCGGCGGCTCGGCCCACGATCGAGATCACGCCCGCCAGCTGCGCACCGCCCATCACCGCGGATTTCGCACTGGGCCAGGCGAAGACGAAGCGCGGATCATAGGCGCGCCCGCACATGCCGTAGTGCCCGGCCCCGTAGGAGGCGCCCATCAGCAGCGAGATGTGCGGCACCTTCGAATTGGAGACGGCGTTGATCATCATCGCGCCGTGCTTGATGATGCCCTTCTGCTCGTACTCCTTACCGACCATGTAGCCGGTGGTGTTGTGCAGGAACAGCAGTGGGGTGTTCGACTGGTTGGCCAGCTGGATGAACTGCGCGGCCTTCTGCGCCTCCTCGGAGAACAGCACCCCGCGGGCGTTGGCGAGGATGCCGACCGGATAGCCGTGCAGCTCCGCCCATCCGGTCACCAGGCTGGAACCGTAGAGCGGTTTGAACTCGTCGAAATCGGAGCCGTCCACCACCCGGGCGACGACCTCGCGCGGGTCGAACGGAATCTTCAGATCGGTGGGCACGATGCCGAGCAGTTCCTCGGAATCGTAGAGCGGTTCGATCACCTCGGCGCGCGGACGCGGGGCGGGCCCGGTCTTGCGCCAGTTCAGCCGCCGCACGATGGACCGGCCGATCCGGATGGCGTCCTGTTCGTCGGCGGCGAGATAGTCCGCGAGACCGGATGTGCGGGCGTGCATTTCGGCGCCGCCGAGCGATTCGTCGTCGGACTCCTCACCGGTCGCCATCTTGACCAGCGGCGGCCCACCGAGGAATACCTTGGAGCGTTCCTTGATCATGACGGTGTAGTCGGACATGCCGGGAATGTAGGCGCCACCGGCGGTGGAGTTGCCGAAAACCAGTGCGATGGTGGGGATTCCGGCCGCGGAGAGCCGGGTGAGGTCGCGGAACATGCGACCACCCGGGACGAACACCTCCTTCTGCGTCGGCAGATCGGCACCGCCGGATTCCACCAGGCCGATCACCGGGAGCCGGTTCTCCAGCGCGATGTCGTTCATGCGCAGGTTCTTGCGCAGCGTCCACGGATTCGACGTGCCGCCGCGCACGGTCGGATCGGGGGCCACGATCATGCACTCGACACCCTCGACGATGCCGATGCCCGCGATCACCGAGGCGCCCACGTGGAATTCACTGCCCCAGGCGGCCAGCGGCGCCAACTCCAGGAACGGCGAATCCTCGTCGATGAGCAATTCGATGCGCTCGCGCGCGGTGAGCTTGCCGCGCTTACGGTGGCGCGCCATCTTGTCCGGGCCGCCGCCCGCGATGTTCTTGGCGTATTCGGCCTCGACCTCGGCCAGTTTCTCGGTCATGGCGTCGGCGGCGGTGCGGTAGTCCGCCGAATTCGGGTCGATGGCTGTACGGAGAGTGCTCAAGATTGGTACCCCAATCGCTTGGCCGCGAGGCTGGTCAGGATTTCGTTGGTGCCGCCGCCGATGCCGAGGATGCGCACATCGCGGTAGTGGCGCTCCACCTCGGATTCGCGCATGTAACCCAGGCCGCCGAACAACTGAACCGCTTGGTGGGCAACCCATTCCGCGGTCTCCACGGCGGTGTTCTTGGCGAAGCACACCTCGGCGATCAGATCGGTTTCCCCGTCCGCCGCGCGTTCGGCCACGTGCCGGGTGTAGACGCGGGCGACGTCGATGCGCCGGGCCATCTCCGACAGCGTGTTCTGCACGGCCTGCCGGCTGATCAGCGGGCGGCCGAAGGTCTCGCGGTCGCGGCACCACCGCAGGGTCAGATCGAGGCAGCGCTGCGCATGCCCGTAGGCCTGCACCGCCAGCCCCACCCGCTCGCTGACGAAAGCCTGTGCGATCTGGGCGAATCCGGAGTTTTCGGCGCCCACCAGATTCGATACCGGCACCCGCACGTCGACATAGGACAGTTCGGCGGTGTCGGAGGCCAGCCAGCCCATCTTCTCCAGTTTGCGGCTGACCGTGAATCCCGGCCGATCCTTCTCGACCAGCAGCAACGACACCCCGGATGCGCCGGGGCCACCCGTGCGCACGGCGGTCACCACGTAGTCGGCGCGCACCCCGGAGGTGATGAAGGTCTTCGCGCCGTTGACCACGTAGTCGTCGCCGTCGCGCACCGCGCTGGTGGTGAGATGGCCGACGTCGGAGCCGCCACCGGGTTCGGTGATGGCCAGCGAGCCGATCTTCTCCCCCGCAAGAGTGGGCTTCACCCAGCGTTCGATCAGTTCCGTGTTGCCGGACGCGGCCATGTGCGGCACCGCGATACCGCAGGTGAACAGGGAGGCGAACAGTCCGCCCGAGCAGCCGGCGTAGTGCATCTCCTCGGCCACGATGGCCGCGTCGATCCCGTCTCCGCCCGCACCGCCGACCGCCTCCGGGAACTGGATGCCGAGCAGTCCGAGCGCACCGGCCTTCTTGTGCAGTTCACGGGGAATCTCACCGGCACGCTCCCATTCGTCCAGACCGGGCAGCACCTCGCGCTCGGCGAAACCGCGGACGGTAGCGCGTAATTCACGCCGCTCGGGCGTATCCCAGACACTGCTCACGGTAGTAACTCCACGGGTATGTCGATGTGGCGGGACCGCAGCCATTCGCCGAGTCCCTTGGCTTGCGGATCGAATCGGGCCTGGTAGGCGACGCCGAGGCCGAGCAGGTCCTCGACGATGAAGTTGACCGCCCGCAGGTTCGGCAGCACGTGCCGGGTGACGGTGAGCTTCGCGGTCTCGGGCAGCAGCGCCCGCAGCGTGTCGACGGTGAGGGTGTGCACCAGCCACCGCCACTGGTCGTCGGTGCGCACCCACACTCCGATATTGGCGTTTCCACCCTTGTCGCCGCTGCGGGCCAGAGCGATGGAACCGAGTGGGACACGGCGTGTTTCACTCGCCGGAAGCGGCTTCGGCAGCTCGGGTTCGGCCACCTCGTCCAGCTCCCGGGTCCGCGCGGGCGGGGCGATCGGCACGCGCGTTCCGTCGGGCAGTACCGCGGTGTGCGCGACCTCGGTCGCGTCGACATAGCCCGCGGTGTAGACGCCGTAGGGCGCACCGTTTCCGGGCGGGGTGGTCATGGTGAAGCCGGGATAGCTGGCCAGCGCCAATTCGACTGCGACACTGGAGAATGCGCGTCCCACCTTATTGGGATCAGGGTCGCGGACCACGCAGCGCAGCAGGGCGCTGGCCTGTTCCTCGGTCTCGGCGTCGGGACGGTCCAGCCGCGACAGCGACCAGTCCAGTTCGGCCGGGCGCACCGGCAGCCAGCTCTCCAATTGCCGCTGTGCCAGTGCGGCTTTGGCCTCGATGTCGAGACCGGTCAACACGAAGGTCATCTCGTTGCGGAAGCCGCCCAGGGTGTTCAGCGAGACCTTCAACCGCGGCGGCGGCGCCTCACCGGTCACGCCGCTGATCAGCACCCGGTCGTCACCGTCGGCGGCGAGCCGGATGCTGTCGAGGCGTGCGGTGACATCGGGTCCGGCGTAGCGCGCGCTCTGGATCTCGTACATCAGCTGCGCTTCGACGGTATCGACGGTGACCGCGCCACCGGTGTTCGCGTGTTTGGTGATGACGCTGCTGCCGTCGCGGCGGACCTCGGCGATCGGGAAGCCGGGACGGTCCGGATTCTCGATCTCGGTGAAGAACGCGAAGTTGCCGCCGGTGGCCTGGGTACCGCATTCGATGACGTGCCCGGCTACCACCGCACCCGCCAGGGCGTCGAAATCGTCTCGGGCCCAGCCGAAGTGGGCTGCCGCCGGTCCGACGACCACGGAGGCGTCGGTGACCCGGCCGGTGACGACGATATCGGCTCCGGCGTTCAGCGCCTCGGCGATACCCCACGCGCCCAGGTAGGCGTTGGCGGTCAGCGGTGCGCCCAAGCCCAGTTCCTGGGCGCGCGGGAGCAGGTCGTCTCCTTCGACGTAGGCGATCTTCGGTGTGAGGCCGAGCTTTTCGGCCACCTCGGCGATCCGCTGCGCCAATCCCGCCGGATTGAGTCCGCCCGCGTTCGCGACGATGCGCACGCCGCGCTCGAGCGCCAGGCCGAGGCAGTCCTCGAGTTGCCGGACGAAGGTCTTGGCATAGCCGAGGGAAGGATCCTTCATCCGGTCGCGGCCGAGGATCAGCATGGTCAGTTCGGCGAGATAGTCACCGGTGAGCACGTCGAGTTGCCCGCCCTCGAGCATCTCGCGCATCGCGCTCAACCGGTCGCCGTAGAAGCCGGAACAGTTGCCGATCCGGAGGACCTCCGGATCGACGCCGAGACTCGTCATCTGCGCGGCGCCTCCTCATGCGACGTGCCTGCCGCAGCGGCTGTGCTGCGTCGGGTTCCAGGTTCACATCGGGTACAGAAAAAATCAAGCCTGCGTGCTTGTTAATTGCCGAAAGCGCAGGTAGAAACTGCGCCGGCCGACCCGGCCGCTATCGCGAACCGGCCGAACCGGCCGGTGTCCGGTGCTCTCGAGCCACCGGGCAAGATGGCAGGGTGTCCAATTCCGTGATCGTCGTACTCCTGCTGGCCGTGGCCGGATTCCTGGTCGGCGGCGCCTTCACCATGTGGAAGAACTCCCGGGTGCTGTCGGTGATGCTGGGCGTCTGCGCGGTCCTCGCGGTCGTCGGCGTGGTCACCTGGTGGTAGACCGCCCGGCGCCTAGTCTCCGGCGAGGCGGAAGATGCGCATCCCCTCCGGAACGCCGTTGAGCGGTGCGGCGAACATGCTGCGCCGATAGGGCTTGGCCGCGACCTCGAGTTCCTTCAGCGTGCTCGGCTCCAGCGCTTCGAGAGTGGTCTCCGAGATCATCGTGTTGCCGTTGCCGCCGGCCTCCATCACCCGGGCGGCGATGGTGACGTCCACCCCCAGCCAGTCGCCGCCGATCTCGCGCGGCGTCCCGGTGTGCAGACCCGCCCGCATACGCGGCCGATATCCCGCCACCTCGACCCGGTCCAAGTTCTTCTTCGCGGTCAGCACCGCACGCACCGCACTGTCCGGGGAGGCGAAGACCGCCATCACCCCGTCGCCCATGCGCTTGACGACCTGACCGCCCCGATCGACGATCGGCGGTTCGATGGCTCGCGCCACCCGCCGCAGCAACTCCAGCGTCGCCTCGTCACCGGCCGACAGCGACCATCGCGAGAACGCCACGAGGTCGGTGAAGACCACCGTGATCTCCGCACTACCCTTCCCGCGGCCGACGCGCTCCAGCATGGCCTGCCAGACCTGCAGCGCGCCCAGACCGAGCTCCTTGGCCGCGCTGGGATTGTCGCCCACGATCTTGTCGGCCGCGCGGGCCACCGCCCGCGCACCGCCGGGCCCGGACAGCGACAGCGGGTCGCCGAATGCGGGATCGCCGGGCAGGCTCTCGCGCGCCTTGCGAATCACGCCGATGACGTCGGCGCGCTGATTGGCCGCGGCCATCAGCGAGGACAGCTGATCGGATCGGCGCCGGCCGAACGAGCGCAGGCGAGATTCGGCCTCGTCGGCCGGCGTGAGCGGAATCACGATCTCGACATCCGGATCGAGCCCGGGATCGACGCCGGATTCGGGCCGGTCGACCGGCAGCACCGTATCGGCTCGTGTCGTATCGCCGTTTCGACGGTTGTCCGCACCGGAACCGGTCCCCCTTTTGCCCCGCCTAGCGGCGGTGCCGTTGCGACGCGACCCCGAACCGCCCGTGCGGTTTCGCGCATCTCCGGGACGGGCTGCGCGGGACGCGTTTTCGCCGTCGCCGGAAGGTCTTTCGCTCACATCCCGAGCGTAGCCAATGATCGCCACCTGCCACCTCTCTATCGGACGGAGCGGGCACAGCGCTGGGTCCGCCGATGGATAACGTGTTGGTTGCCCGGCCGATGTTACCCACCGGCTCTTCCACACGGAAGGTCCAACGGGGCTGTTAACGAAGGCTTTGCACACAGCACACCGGCCTGATGCACAGCGCGAAACGGCTGCACATCAGGCCGGTGATCGTCACATTCGCCGGGCAGTGGCGGCTGTGACCGGGATAGCAGTCCCCCGACAGGACCGCCCTCCCGCTCCCGGGCTTCGCGAGGGTGAGCGCCCGGGAACGGGCAGGTATCAGGTTGTGGATCAGGCGTCGCGGCGGTCGACCACGATGAGCGCGGCACCGAAGACGACCGCCACGAAGACGATGAAGTAGACCAGCCCTCCCCACGGCCCCCAGTGCCAGTGCGCCGCGGAGGTGCCCTCCCCGAGGAACCGGTTGATGTTGGCGAAGGGCAGGAACGGCTGCACGCTGCGGCCGAAGCTGCCGAAACTACCGAGCAGCGTCTCGATCAGCAAGGGCCACAACACGATCAGCGAAATCGCCGCGGCCGACTGCCGCACCAGGGCGCCGACGCCGACCGACAGGATCACCGCCAGGAAGGCGTAGATCGCCAGTCCGTAGAGCGCGCGCCAATCGGCGTCGGAGTTCAGGCTCATCTGCCGCCCCGCATCGCCGGCCAGCGGTTTCGCGATGAGATAGGCCAGCAGACCCAGCACGAAGGTCAGCACCGCCGCGTAGGCGCCGGTCAGCAGGGCCTTGGTGGTGAGGACCAGGGACCGGTTCGGGGTCGCCTGGAAGGTGGTCCGGATGATGCCGAAGCGGTATTCACTGGTCACGGTGAGGGCGGCCATGATCATCAGAACCATGACGCCGAAGCCGGAGACACCGACCATGGCGCCGGCCGTGGTCAGCGTCGATTCGTTCTCATGGCCCATGCTGGCCCGCGAGACGCCCGCGATCAGGGCGGCCAGACCCAGGCCCAGCGCCACGACGATCGCCGAGCACCACCATGGTGACCGAGTCGAGGTGAGTTTGATCCGCTCCGCAGCGACGATACCCATCAGAGCGCACCTCCCATCGCCTGCTCGACACCCTCACCGTGGTACTGCACCGCACCTCCGGTCATCCGCATGAACGCCTCCTCGAGCGAAGCCTGTTGCGGCGCAAGCTCATACAGGGTGATGCTGTTCGCGCCCGCCAATTTGCCGATGGCGTCGCTGGTTTCCCCGACCACCACCAGCGCGGGGGCGGTGTCGGCCGAGCCTTCCCGGTCGGCCGCGCTGCCGTCCTCGCGCACGGTCATCCCGTTCGAGGTGAGCAGGCTGCGCAGCTCGTCCAATTGCGGACTGCGCACCCGCACGGTCGATTCCGACGACTTCGCGATGAAGTCCTTGGTGTCGGTGTCGGCGATCAGTCTGCCGCGCCCGATCACGACCAGATGGTCGGCGGTCTGCGCCATTTCCGACAGCAGATGGCTCGACACCAGCACGGTGCGCCCCTCGGCGGCCAGCCGCTGCATGAACCGCCGGATCCACAGAATGCCCTCGGGGTCCAGTCCGTTGACCGGTTCGTCGAACAGCAGCACCGGCGGATCGCCGAGCAGCGCCCCGGCCAGGCCGAGCCGCTGCGACATGCCGAGCGAGAATCCGCCGGCCTTCTTGTCGGCGACCTCGGTCAAGCCCACCAGCCGCAGCACCTCTTCCACCCGGCCGGCCGGAATGTCGTTGGCGGCGGCCATCCAGCGCAGATGCGAGCGAGCCGACCGGTTCGGATGGACCCACTTGGCGTCCAGCAGGGCGCCGACCGCGCGCAGCGGATGATCCAGCTCGCGGTAGCGCTTGCCCTGGATGACCGCCGTCCCGGCCGTGGGCTGATCCAGGCCGAGGATCATCCGCATGGTGGTCGACTTACCGGCGCCGTTCGGGCCGAGGAACCCGGTCACCTTGCCGGGTGTGACCGTGAACGACAGGTTCTCGACGGCAACGGTCGCACCGAAGCGCTTGGTAAGACCTCTGCATTCGATCATGGGCACCAGTCTCCCCGAGAACGCGGCACGCGACCATCGCTCACAGGTCGCGAGTCCGGTCATCCTCGAGGATGAGGGGGACCCCTAGGGTCCCGGTGAGCTCACCCAGCCCCGACCTGGGGACATCCCCGTGTTCACACCGCGGGAGAGGAAGCCTGGGCCCAGAACCGCTTGGGGATACGCCCGGCGTGGCGGGCCAGGTGACCGGCCTGCACCGCGGCGGCCATCGCCGTCGCCATCCGGGCCGGATGCCGGGCACGGGTGACGGCGGTGGCCAGCAGGACGGCCGAACAGCCCAGTTCCATCGCCAGAGCGGCGTCGCTCGCCGTGCCGATTCCCGCGTCCAGCACGACCGGAACCCCGGCGGCCTCGACGATCATCTCGATATTGTGCGGATTGCCGATGCCCAGCCCGGTGCCGATCGGCGAACCGAGCGGCATGACCGCGGCACAGCCGGCATCCTCCAAGCGGCGCGCGAGGACCGGATCGTCGGTGGTGTAGGGCAGCACCACGAAGCCGTCGTCGACCAATTGCTCTGCGGCCGCGACCAATTCGATGGCATCCGGCAGCAGGGTGCGTTCGTCGGCGATGACCTCGAGTTTCACCCAATCGGTTTCCAGCGCCTCGCGCGCCAGCTGCGCGGTGAGGACCGCCTCGGCGGCGGTGCGGCAACCGGCGGTATTGGGCAGCGGGGCGATGTCGAGGCGTTTGAGCAGATCGAGCACGCCCGTTCCGCCCGCGGCGTCGATCCGGCGCATGGCGACGGTGGTCAATTCGGTACCGGAGGCGACCAGCGCCTCCTCGAGCACCGCCAGATTCTCCGCACCACCGGTGCCCATGATCAGCCGGGAGCCGAATTCGCGATCGGCGATGCGCAGCGGCTCGACCGGCCGCGATTCTGTGCCCGGAATGTCAGCCACCCTGCACCGCCGTCAGGACCTCGATCTCCCAGCCCCGGTCGACCGGCTCGTCCCACCGCGACTTCGGGAACAGTGAACCGTCCACCGCCAGGGCCACGCCGCGGCACGGCAGTTCCAGACGCTCGAGCAGTTCCCGGACGGTGAGCGGCTCCGCGAAGACGTGCTCGGTGCCGTTCACCGTGACGCCGACGGGAATCGATGGGGACGCGGAACTCGGTTGCGCGGTCACTGGTTACCTCCTGATGATGATGCGGGAGTAGCGGTTTCGGCGGTGGCGAAACGGTGCGGGTCGGCGGCCTTCGCCTCGGCGAGGACGTCGTCTGCCAGCAGCGCCGCCACCGCGTCGACGGTGATCGGTACGCCGAGAATGCCGTTGCGCCCGTGCCCGGTGGCGGCGATCACCCGATCCGAGAGCCATCCGATCAGCGGCAGATTGTCGGGGGTGCCGGGACGTCCGCCCGCGGCGGCCTCCGCCAGTTCGTATTCGCCGAGGGCCGGCCACACCGCTTCCGCGTCGGCGATCAGATCGCGGACCCCGGCCACGGTCACGGTGGTGTCGAATCCGGCCTCGTACTGCGTGGCCCCGACCACCAGGCCGTCGGCGCGCGGAACCAGATAAACCGGCCGGCCGTGCACCCGCGCGCGGATCACCGAGGACGGCGGCGGCGGAGTGCCCGGGCGCCGGCGCAACCGCAGGATCTCGCCCTTGACCGGGCGCACCGGCAGCTCCCACAGTCGCGCGCTGGCCGACCCCGCGGCCAGCACGATCCGGTCGTGGTCGAGTTCGTCCACAGCCGTCACGGGTGTGGGATCGATGTGCACACCGGCCTGTTCACATCCGCGGCGCAGGGCCGCGAGCAGCAGGCGATTGTCCACCGCCGGCTCGTCCACGGCCAGCAGACCGGCCCGGACGGTGCGCGAGAGCCCGGCCTCGGTCGCGCGGACCCCGGCCCGGTCGAGCACGCGCATCGCATATCCGTGGCCGGCGCAGAAGTCGGCGATCGTGCGCAGGTCGGCGGCATCGGCCGCGTCCAGTGCCAGGGTGAGGGTCTGCCGGGCCACGAAGACGTCCACCCCGGTGGCCTCTCGCAGCCGGGCGCCGAATTCCGGCCAGCGCCGCAGCGACGCCGCACCGAATTCGAGCAGGTCGTCCTCACCGGGCCAGCCCTCCGAGAGAGGAGCGAGCATGCCGCCCGCGACCCAGGACGCGCCGGACCCCACACCGGGATCGAGAATCGTCACCGACCAGCCCTGTTCGGCGGCCCGCCAGGCCACCGACAGACCGATCACACCCCCACCCACGACGGCCAGACTTCGCATCACTCCACCTCGCTCGGGTCCCGGACTCGCTCGGACCGCGCCGTGCACGGCCGACACCGGGAAATCGGCGTTCCCGCGCGGCCGCCATCGCTGCGGGAATGCCCTCTTGTTTCGCCTCTCCACGGTAGCGCGGCTACGGTCGAAGCCGTGCAACCGTCCCAACCGCAACGCCCGATGGCACCGCGCGAACGCCTGGCCTCGGCCCGGCTCTACCTGTGCACCGACGCCCGGCGCGATACCGGTGATCTGGCCGCATTCGCCGAGGCGGCGCTCTCCGGTGGTGTCGACATCATCCAGCTGCGTGACAAGGGTTCGGCCGGCGAGGCGAAGTTCGGGCCGCTCGAGGCCGGCGCCGAACTCGGCGCGCTGGCCGAACTGAAGGCCGCCGCCCGCCGCCACGGCGCGCTCGTAGCGGTCAACGATCGCGCCGATATCGCACTGGCGGCCGGCGCCGATGTGCTGCATCTGGGCCAGGGCGATCTACCGCCCTGGTACGCCCGCCGGATCGTCGGGCCGGATGTGGTGATCGGCCGATCCACCCACAATCGCAACCAGGCCGGGCTCGCGGTCGTCGACGAGCACATCGACTACTTCTGCACCGGGCCGGTGTGGAATACGCCGACCAAACCGGGCCGCACCGCGGCGGGTATCGAGTTGGTGCGCTCGACCGCGGAGTCGCATCCGACCCGGCCGTGGTTCGCGATCGGCGGGATCGATCGCGACCGCCTGCCGGAGGTGCTCGCGGCCGGCGCCGACCGAGTGGTCGTGGTGCGTGCGATCACGGCGGCGCGCGACCCGCAGGCCGCCGCCCGCGAACTCAAACAGCGGTTGCTGGAGAACGCGGCGAACTGATACACAGCCGTACACATGGGGAGGACACGGCTATTCACATACGGCGTTCAGTCCAGTACCTGGTCCAGGGTCAGCACCAGCGTTTCCTCGTACTGCGCGTACCCACCGGATCCGTTCTCGCCGGATCCGTTCTCGCGCTGCGCGATCCGGGCGGTCGGCGCGGCGACATCGTGCGTGTCGAGCCACAGGAAGCCCCGATCGGCGAGGTCGATCGTGCGCGGCAGCACCGCCGCGATGGCGGCCGCCTCGGCCAGTCCGTCCAGTTCGAGCCGGGCCGCGGCCGCGCGCAGCCCGGGCCACGCGACGGCGAATCCGGGATGCAGCGGCCGGGCGTCGACCTCCTCCTCGGGGACCCACGCCAGTTCCGCGCTTTCGCGATTCGCGGTGGTCGCCAAGGTTTCCGACACATCGGCCACCACGGTGGTGTAGGTCCAGCCGGAGTCCGCGGTACTCGTCACCCGGCTGCCGCGCACCCGGACCGCCTCCGGATCGATTCCGGCTTCTTCCTGCGCCTCACGGACCGCAGCGTGCACGCTGGTCTCATGACTGTCGCGTGCACCACCGGGCAGCGCCCACGTTCCACCCTGATGGCTCCACGGCGCCCGGTGTTGCAGCAGCACCAATGCGCCGCCGCCCTGCCGGGGTGCCCGCAGCAGCAGTCCGGCGGCCCCGAACAGGCCCCACTGCCGCGTCCCATCGGGGCTTTCCAAGAAGCCGTCTCCGTCACCGCGCATGCTCCGCCTCGTCCCGATCCGCGCCGGCGTCCTGACCGCCGGCCTCCGGTACCGCCGTCGTGACCGACACATATCGGGCGGTACCGGTACGACCACAATAAGCTCAGTCCGCACAATGCAACCCGCTGAACGAACGGAGGTGGGCATGGCTCGAATCGGGCATTCGCAGCTCGACGAGCTGTCCCCGCGGGCCGCGGCTGCCGCCGTGCGCAGCCGGCTCGACGCGACCGATGTCCGCGCGTTCGCGCGCTCGTCCCCCGCCCGGCTGATCGCGCTGGGCCTGTTACTGCTCGGGCTGTGCCTGATCGCCGGCGCCGTCACCTCCGCAGAGGTGGGCCACCGCCAGCACGCCCTGGACTATCTGCTCGACGAGGCCGAACCGGACGCCAATTCCGCACAGCATCTCTACACCTCGCTGTCGGTGGCAGATGCCGCCGCCGGCACCGCCTTCATCTCCGGGGGGCTGGAACCGAAACCGGTGCGCGATCGCTACGACCAGGCGGTCGGCGAGGCAGCGGCGGAGCTGGTGGCCCAGTCCGACAACGCCGGCACGCCCGGCTCGGTCACACCCGATGCCGACACCCGGCTGCGCACCGGTGTGGCCACCGAACTGCCGGTCTACACCGGCCTCATCGAGACCGCGCGCGCCAACAACCGCGAAGGCCATCCCGTCGGCGCCGCCTATCAGAGCGAGGCGTCGAATCTCATGCAGACCACCATGCTTCCGACCGCGCAGGAGTTGCAGGAGCACCGGTCCGCGGCGATCGCGGCGACCCAGCGCCAGCACGTGCGGCCGCCGTGGGCGGCGATCGTGCTGCCGATCCTGACGCTCGCCGCACTGGTGGCGGCGCAGTTCTATCTGGCCCGGCGCTGGCATCGAGTGCTCAACCCGGGTCTGCTGGTGGCCTCCGGCATTCTGCTGATCCTGCTGGCCTGGACGGTGATCGCCGGATCGTTCTCGGCGGTGGCGACCACCTCGGGACGCGACGACGGCGCGGTGCCGGGCGCCCAGCTGACCGAGAGCCGCATCCTGGCCCAGCAGGCGCGGGCGGCGGAGACGCTGAAATTGGTGCGCCGCGATGCCAGCGGCGACTACGACCACACCTACGACACCGCCACCGCACGGCTCGACGATCTGCTCACCCACTATCCGGGCGGCGCACCGGGCGCCGACGATGTGCGCAATGCGCATGCGGCACTGGGCCGTTGGCGTTCGGCCCATCAGCGGATGAACGACGCGCTGGGCCGCGGCGATTTCCCGGCCGCCACCGCGGTGGCGATCGGCGCGGATCCGGCGCAGGCCAGCGCGGCGGTCGACACCCTCGACAACGCGCTCGCCGCCGGTATGGGTGAAACGCGGAATACGTTGCGCGGGGAGATATCCGATGCCGCGCGGTCGCTGGATTTCCTGGCCCCGGGCGCACTCACCCTGGCCGCGCTGGCGGCGGTGTTCGTGGTGGCCGGGCTGTGGCCGCGTTTGAGGGAGTACCGATGAGAGCGAGGCGGGTCGCGGCAGCGGCATTGGCGGCATCGGCCCTGCTGGCCGGCGGTTGCGGCGGTGCGCCGAGCGCCCCGCGCACCGGCGGCAGCGGCACCTACACCGAACCGCCACTGCCGGCCAATGCCGTTGTGACACAACCACAGTCGGCACCCGCCCCCGCACTCGAACCACAATGCGGTAATCCCACCGCCAGCCTGCGTCCCGGCGCCGATCACGGGCCCGCCCTCGACGCCGTCCGCGCGCGCGGGCGATTGCTGGTCGGGCTGGATCCCGGCAGCAATCTGTTCAGCTTCCGCGATCCGATCAGCGGCACCCTCGCCGGCTTCGATGTCGACGTCGCCGCCGAGATCGCGCGCGATCTGTTCGGCGATCCGCGCCGCATCGAGTACCGGATCCTCGGTTCGGCGGATCGTGAACGGGCACTGCAGGATCACAGCGTCGACGTGGTGGTGAAGACCATGACCATCACCTGCGACCGACGCCAGCGCGTCGATTTCTCCACCACCTACCTGATGTCGCATCAACGCGTCCTGGCGGTGAAGGGATCCGGCATCACCTCGATGGCGGATCTGGGCGGTAAGCGGGTCTGCGCGGTGGGCGGCACCACCTCGCTCGACCGGATTCGGCACATCCAGCCGACGGCCGCGATCATGACGGTGCCGACCTGGGCGGACTGCCTGGTGGTATTGCAGCAACGCCAGGTCGACGCGATCAGCACCGATGACGCGCTGCTCGCCGGGCTGGCGGCGCAGGACCCCTACGCCGAGGTGGTGGGCCCCGCCCTCAGTGACGAGCCGTACGGCGTCGGCGTTCCGAAGGGTAACGACGATATGGTCCGATTCGTGAACGCCACCCTGCAGCGGTTGCGCACCGACGGCACCTGGGATCGGCTCTATCAGCATTGGCTGGCGCCCGCGCTGGGCCCCGCGGCCGGACCGCCGGAACCGACCTATCGGGACTGATCCATGTCCGAGCACCACGACTTCCCCGAACCCGAGTACCCGCCGACATCTCGCACGCCCGCACCGGAATCCGATGAGGATCCGACGACACCGCAGGCCCGCCACGACCCGGAATCGCCGGAGACCCGGAAAACTCCCGGGCCTCGGCAGATCCATGGGACGCAGCACATCCATGGAACTCAGCGCGCCGACCTGCCCACCGCCGCAACACCTTTCACCGTGTCGGATACCGCCGCGGCCACGGCCGGCACCGGCGGGCCCGACACCTCGTCGTATCCGAGCGAGCCGAGTCGCCCCACCGGACGCAGCGGGCGCACGGTCCGCTCCCGCCCCACGGTCCGTCGCCTGGGCGCCGGTCTGGTGCCGATTCCGGCTGTGCCGCAACTGGATCCGATGGTGGCGGTGCTCGCCGATCCGGTGGTGGCCGAGGGACGGCGGTACTGCTGGCGCTGCGGCCGGCCGGTCGGGCGCACGACGGCCGCACACGCCGCCACGGCCGTCGGCATCTGCGACAACTGCGGCGCACCCTACGATTTCCGCCCGTACCTGCGGGCCGGCGATCGCGTCGCCGGGCAGTACGAGATTCAGGGCTGTATCGCGCACGGCGGGCTCGGCTGGATCTATCTCGCGATCGACCGCAATGTCAGCGACCGCTGGGTGGTGCTGAAGGGCCTGCTGCACGGCGGGGATGCCGAGGCCCAGGCCGTCGCCGTGGCCGAACGCCAATATCTGGCCGAACTGGCCCATCCGAGCATTGTCAAGATCCACAACTTCGTCGAACATCCCGGTCCCGGCGGCTCGCCGATCGGCTACATCGTCATGGAGTACGTGGGCGGTCGCTCACTGCGTGATCTGCTCGACAGCCATCCGCGGCCGGAGCGGATGCCGGTGCCGGAAGCGATCGCCTACATCCTGGAGATCCTGCCCGCGCTGGAATACCTGCACGCGCTGGAACTGGCCTACAACGACCTCAAGCCCGACAACATCATGGTCACCGAGGATCAGGTGAAACTGATCGACCTGGGCGCGACGGCACCGTTCGACTCCTACGGAAATCTGTACGGCACCAA
>NZ_BAFQ01000195.1 GCF_000308375.1 Nocardia aobensis NBRC 100429
GGTCCTGCTGGCCGACCTGCTCGACGCCGGCAAGATCACCGTGCGCCACCCGCGCTCCGCCCCCGCGTGGCAGCCGTGGAAAGCCTTGCCCGACACCGAAATACTGGAGAAGGTGCTCGTTGGACTCCGCAACCTCTGATCCGCTCCGCACCGGATTCGGCGACCGTCCCGCCCGGGCCCAGGCCCCGCTGGCCGATACCGTCCGGCACGGGCTCAAGGTCGTCATCGTCGGCGGTTTCGGCGTCGGCAAGACCACCATGGTCCGCGCGGTCAGTGAGATCCGGCCGCTCGACACCGAAGCGACGATGACCTCGCTGGGCATCGGCATCGACGATCCCACCGGCGCACCGGCCAAATCCACCACCACGGTCGCCTTCGACTTCGGCCGCATCACCATCGACGCCGAACACGTCCTGTATCTGTTCGGGGCTCCCGGACAGGAGCGCTTCTGGTTTCTGTGGGACCGGTTGTTCACCGGCGCGCTGGGCGCGATCGTGCTGGTCGACCCGCGCCGGATCACCGATTCCTGGTATGCGATCGACCGGCTCGAACATCAGCAGACGCCGTTCGTGGTGGCGTGCAACATCTTCGGGGCCACGGGCCACGACGACACCCAATTGCGCGCGGCACTGGATCTGGATCCGCACGTGCCGATGGTGGCATGCGATGCGCGCTCGCGGGATTCGGGTAAGCGGGTACTGATCGCCCTGGTCGAACATCTGCACGCCGCCGGTCTGCGGGCCGCCGCCCGGGGATCCGCCCGATGAACGCGCCGCAGCCCGGCCTCACCACCGGCGGTTGCCCGGTGTCGCCCACCGATCCGGTTCCGTTGAGCGGACCGCGTTTCCACACCGACCCGCAGGAGTTGTACCGCGAGATGCGCCGCGCCCACGGCCCGGTGGTCTCGGTGGAACTGCCCGGCGGGATTCCGGCCTGGCTGGTGATCGGCTACCGCGAAGTGCACCAGGTCACCAGCGACGGGGAACTGTTCCCGCGCGACGTGGCGTGCTGGAACCAATGGCCGAACATCCCGGAGGACTGGCCGCTGCTGCCGATGGTCGGCCGTCCGATGCCCTCGATCTATTTCACCGCCGGCGCCGAACATCTGCGGCATCTGGCCATGGTCGAGCCCGCCCTCGAACAGGTCGACCCGTTCGGATTGCGCAGGGCCTGTGAGGATCTGGCGGATCGGCTGATCGACCACTTCTGCGGGCGCGGCCACGCCGATCTGATCGCGGAATACGCCGAACCGCTGCCGGTACTGGCCTTGGCGTGGGTGATCGGATTCCCCGACGATCAGGGCGCGGATCTGGCCTGGACGATGAAGACGCTGGCCGACGGCGGCGCCGAGGCGCAGGCGGCCTACGGCCGGTTCGCCGACCATATGCAGCGACTCGTCGCGATGAAGAAGTCGCGGCCCGGCAACGATCTGACCTCACGGATGCTGCGTTCGCCGCAACGGTTCAGCGACGAGGAATACGCCCTGGACCTGATGGCCGTCACCGCCGCGGGCCAGCTGCCGACCAGCGACTGGCTGGGGAATTCGGTGCGGCTGATGCTCACCGACGACCGTTTCGCGGCCGCGCTCGGCGGCGGCCGCCACAGCATCGGCCAGGCGATGAACGAGGTGCTGTGGGAGGACACTCCCACCCAGATCCTGGCCGGGCGCTGGGCCTCGCGCGACACCCGGCTGGCCGACAAGACCATCCGGCGCGGCGATATGCTGCTGCTCGGCCTGGCCGGTGCGAACGCCGATCCGCATGTGCGCCAGGACCTTTCCGATTCGCTCGCCCCCGCGCACAGCGGCAACAGCGCGCATTTCGCGTTCAGCTACGGCGAATATCGCTGTCCCTTCCCGGCCCAGCAGATCGCGGAGATCATCGCGCGCACCGGGATCGAAGTGCTGCTGGATCGGCTGCCGGATCTCGACCTCGCCGTCGCCGCCACCGAACTGACTCGCCGGCCCTCGCCGTTCCTGCGCGGAATGACGTCGCTGCCGGTCACCTTCACACCCGTTCGTACCGTGGGAGGTACCCCGTGAATGCCAGTTGCCCGCATGCCGCACCGCTCGTGATCGATCCGATGGTCGGCGACCTCGCCGGGGAGACCGCCCGATTACGCGATGCCGGACAGCTGACCCGGATCGAACTGCTGGGCGTCCCGGCGTGGACCGTCACCGGCCATACCCTGGCCCGGCAGTTGCTCATCGACCCACGACTGGTCAAGGACATCAACTCCTGGTCGCTGTGGCGCGACGGCGTGGTCACCCGGCAGTGGCCGCTGATCGGCATGATCGATGTCGGGGTCTCGATGTTCACCGTCGACGGCCCCGAACACCGCCGCCTGCGGATCAAGACCACCCAGGCGTTGACCGCGCGCCGCCTGACCGCTCTGCGCCCGTTCATCGAATCGACGGTCGCCGCACTGCTGGACGATCTCGCCGCCGCCTCCGGCCAGGGCACGGTCGACCTGAAATCGGTCTTCGCCTATCCGCTGCCGATGCGCGTGATCAGCGAGCTGATGGGCGTCGACCACGCCGACCATCCGATGCTGCTCGACTGGTACAAGGCGTTCTTCTCCCTGCTCACCCCGCAGGACGAGCGGCTCGCGGTGATCGAGCGGATGGGCGAGTACTTCACCGAGATGGTGCGCAAGAAGGCCGCCGACCCGGCCGACGACCTGACCAGCGCGCTGATCCTCGCCACCGACGGCGGCGAACCGCTCGGCGAGGCCGAGGTGGTCGGCAATCTGCAGGCGCTGGTCGCCGCCGGGCACGAGACCACGGTGTCGCTGATCCTCACCACCGCGCGCGCCCTGCTCACCCACCCGGAACAGTTCGCGCTGGTGCGGTCGGGGCAGATCGACTGGGAGACCGCGATCGAGGAGACGCTGCGCTGGGACGGCCCGGTGACACATCTGCTGATGCGGTTCGCGACCGAGGACATCACCGTCGGCGACACCGTCATCGAACGCGGCGAGGGCGTGGTCATGTCGTATCGGGCCATCGGCCGCGACACCGCGGTGCACGGCGCCGATGCCGGTGAATTCGACATCACCCGGCCGACGGCGAAGCGGCACATCAGTTTCGGTCACGGCCCGCACATCTGCCCGGGTGCCGCACTCGCCCGGCTGGAGGCCTCGATCGCGCTGCCCGCGCTGTTCGAACGATTCCCGCAGCTGTCCCTGGCCGTACCCGTGGAGGAGATTCACAACCTTCCCGTGCTGACGCAGAACGATCTGGCACAGTTCCCGGTCCGGCTCGGCGACTGAGCTTCCGCGCGCGACACCAGGGCCGCGCTACCGGCTTTCTCGGTAGCGCATTGCTATCGTCGATGACCGGCCCAGTCGTGCGCGAAAACTCAACCGAGAAGGGGCGTGATGTTCGGGCAGCTGCGATCGCGCAAACCCGTCGTGCCCGTCCGAACCCTGATTGCCGTTGCGGCAGTGGGGCTTTCCGCGACCGCCACCGCGCTCTTCGGTGGCCTACCGCACTCCGGCGCCCCCAGCCTCGCCGGCCGGGAGGACCAG
>NZ_BAFQ01000194.1 GCF_000308375.1 Nocardia aobensis NBRC 100429
TGCCCGAGGTGCTGTCGATCAAGCAGGACACCTATCGCCGGCTCGGCGAACTCGCGCCCGAGCACACCATCTTCGCCACCAACTCCTCGACGCTGCTGCCCAGCGATATGAAGGACGCCACCGGCCGCCCGGACCGGTTCCTCGCTCTGCATTTCGCGAATCAGGTGTGGCACTTCAACACCGCAGAGGTCATGGGTACCGAGGACACCGATCCGAAGGTATACCAGGCGGTGGTGGAATTCGCCCGGGCCATCGGCATGGTGCCGATCGAACTGCACAAGGAGAAGGCCGGATACGTCCTCAACTCGCTGCTCGTGCCGTTCCTCAACTCGGCGATGGCGCTGGCGGCGGGCGGCTACGCCGAACCGAAGGCGGTCGACGAGACCTGGCGCATCGGGACCGGCGCACCCGCGGGCCCGTTCCAGATCCTCGACATCGTCGGCCTCACCACGCCGTACAACATCCTGGTGAACAGCGGCGAGGACGGCCAGAAGCTGGCGCAGTGGCTGAAGTCGGAATACATCGACAAGGGCAAGCTCGGCCTGGCCAGCGGCGAAGGCTTCTACCGGTACAACGCGTAAGGGGTTACAGGACAGCCACATTCGACCGTCGGGGCGCGAACAACCTACAGGCAGGAGAAGACCCGGATGTACTACAGCAGCGGCAACTACGAGGCGTTCGCTCGCCCGCGCAAACCCGAGGGCGTCGACGACAAGACGGCGTGGTTCGTCGGGGCGGGCCTGGCCTCGCTGTCGGGCGCGGCCTTCCTGATCCGCGACGGGCAGATGTCCGGTGACCGGATCACCATCCTGGAGCGATTGAAGTTGCCCGGCGGCGCGCTGGACGGAGTCAAGGAGCCCGCAAAGGGTTTCGTCATCCGTGGTGGCCGCGAGATGGAGAACCACTTCGAATGCCTGTGGGACCTGTTCCGCTCGGTGCCCTCGATCGAGATCGAGGGCGCGAGTGTCCTCGACGAGTTCTACTGGCTGAACAAGGACGATCCGAACTACTCGCTACAACGCGCCACCGTGGATCGCGGGCAGGACGCGCACACCGACGGACTCTTCGCGCTGAACGACAGGGCGCAGAAGGACATCGCGAAGGTCTTCCTCGCCACCCGCGAGGAGATGGAGAACAAGCGTATCGACGAGGTGTTCGGAAAGGACTTCCTGCAGAGCAACTTCTGGCTGTACTGGCGCACGATGTTCGCCTTCGAGGAGTGGCACAGCGCGCTGGAGATGAAGCTGTACCTGCACCGGTTCATCCACCACATCGGCGGACTGCCGGACTTCTCGGCACTGAAGTTCACCAAGTACAACCAGTACGAATCGCTGGTGCTGCCGCTGTATCGGTGGCTGCTCGATCAGGGCGTGACGGTCCGGTTCGATACCGAGGTCACCGACATCGACTTCGACATCACCCCGGATCGCAAGCAGGCCACCGGTATCCACTGGGTATCGGACGGGGTCGAGGGCGGCGTCCGGCTGGGCCCGGACGATCTGTTGTTCACCACGATCGGGTCGCTGGTGGAGAACTCCGACGAGGGCGATCAACACACCCCGGCGAAACTGAACGAGGGACCGGCGCCCGCGTGGGAATTGTGGCGGCGGATCGCGGCCGTGGACCCCGCCTTCGGCCGCCCCGACGTCTTCGGTTCCCATATCCCCGAGACCAAATGGGAATCGGCGACCGTCACCACGCTCGATCAGCGCATCCCGGAATACATCCGCAAGATCTGTAAGCGAGATCCGTTCAGCGGCAAGGTCGTCACCGGCGGGATCGTCACCGCGCAGGATTCGAGCTGGCTGTTGAGCTGGACGGTGAACCGGCAACCGCACTTCAAACAGCAGCCGGCCGATCAGATCGTGGTGTGGGTGTACTCGCTGTTCGCCGACAAGCCGGGCGATTATGTGCACAAGACGATGCAGGAGTGCACCGGCGAGGAGATCACCCAGGAGTGGTTGTACCACTTGGGCGTTCCGCTCGACGACATCCCGGAACTGGCGGCCGAGGCGGCGAAGTGCGTGCCGGTGATGATGCCGTACGTCACCTCGTTCTTCATGCCGCGGCAGGCCGGTGATCGGCCCGACGTGGTCCCCGAGGGCGCGGTGAACTTCGCCTTCATCGGCCAGTTCGCCGAAACGAGCCGGGACTGCATCTTCACCACCGAGTACTCGGTGCGCACCGGTATGGAGGCCGCCTATCGGCTGCTGGGCATCGAGCGCGGCGTGCCGGAGGTGTTCAACTCCACCTACGACGTGCGCAGTCTGCTCAGCGCGGTCGGCCACATGCGCGACGGGGACGCACTGAAGATTCCGGGCCCGGCGGCGTTGCGGCGCAGGCTCATCGGGAAGCTGGAGAGTTCGGAGGTCGGCAAGCTGCTCACCGAGTACGGGCTCATCGCCGACAAGTAACCGGCATTCAGTCGCGCGCGAAGGTGGACAGGAGTTCCCGTGCCTGCTCACCGCCGTCGAGCAGGCGCCCGGTGCGGCGGGCGATTCGCCACCCGTCGGATTCGCGGCGGAGTTCGAGCCGGTGCACACTCGCGCGCAGTACCGAGTAACTCTCCGATTCGCGGTGCACCAGCAGTGATTCGAAGACCGCGAGCGCCTCGTCGCCGTCGATGTCGATGCGTGCCGGCCCCTGGAAATGCGCCGACCCGGACGTGATCAGACCCTGATGTGCGGGCGAGTTCACCATCGCGCGCACCTGGTCCCGGCCGCGCATCCGCCATCCCTCGACGTCGTATTCGCCGTCGGGACACCATAATTCGGCAGTCGCCTCGGCCTCTCCGGCGTCCACCAGCGGCCCGTAGGAGGCGATGATGCGCATGATCGCCAGCTCGTCCTCGACCCGCCGCAATCGGCGCAGGATTTCCGCGAGTTCGGTCTCGGCCATCTCGTCCTCCTCCGTACCGGCGCCGGCACTCGCACCGGTCGAGTCCCGCGCCGACGTTGTGTCACAGAATATTCAGCTCGCCGCAGGCCGCGGGGCGTCCGTCGGCTGGTCCGGCGGCAAGGTCCCCGCGCGGCGAATCGGGCTCATCGGTTCGCCAGCTCGGCCAGTGCCGCCAGCTGATCGCAGTAGTGTTCGGCCGAGTTCGCGGTGACCGCGCATCCGGCCAGGGTGGCGCCCGCATCCGCCAGGGTCGCGAGCCGCCGCGTCACCCGGTCCGGCTCACCCAGCGGGTCGAGCGGTCCGGTGGGAAGTACGACCTCGAAGCCGGGTGACGATTCGACGTGCGAGAGCTTGGTCTTCAGTTCCGCCATCGGCAATCCGAACGGCATCCATCCGTCGCCGAAGCGGACCGCGCGGCGCAGTGACCGCATGGTTCGCCCGCCGACCCAGATCGGCACGCGGGCCTGCACGCCGGCCGGTTCGACGATCATCTCCGAGAAGCTGTAATGCGTTCCGGCATAGTGTGGTTCGCGCACACCGAACGCGGACCGCAGCGCGGCGATCGCATCGTCGGCCTGCTCTCCACGTCCCTCCCACGACGCGCCCAGCAGCTCGAATTCCGCACGCAGCGAACCCACTCCGACGCCGAGAACGACCCGCCCGCCACTGATCCGGTCCAGGGTGCCGTAGCGCTTGGCGATCTCGAGCGGGTGGTGATAGGGCAGCACCAGCACCGAGGTGGCGAGCCGGATCCGGGTGGTGCGTGCGGCCAGATACGACAGCGTGGCCACCGGATCCCAATAGGTCGCGCCGCGGGAGGCGGCCACCGTCGCGGGGACCGCGGTGTGCTCACTGCAGGTGAGATGGTCGAATCCGAGCCGATCGGCGGCCTCGGCGATGCGGGCGAGCTCCTCCATGCCGGCGTCGGCCTCCCACGGCGAATACTGCCCGGGAAACCGCACCACGATCGGCGACGAGAGGGCCAGCCGCAACGGCGCGGTCATCGCGCATCCGATTCGGCGCCGATCAATTTCTGCATCCGGCGATGCCCGCCCAGCACGATCGCCGCCCGATCCGGACCGCTGCTGCGCGCGGCCGTCTCGGCATTGCCGCCCGCGACGAACACCGGCCCGTTCGCCAACTGCTCGAGCCCCTCGCGCGCCACATCCGCGGGTTCGGCCACGAGCATTCCGGGAATGTCGAAATTCAAGCCCGCCCGTGCCATCGCCGGCGTCCGGGTCACCCCGAGTACCAGATGCAGCACATCGACGTCGTACTCCCGCAGTTCCAGCCACAGGCTCTCGGCGAAGATCCGCAGATACGCCTTTGACCCGCCGTACACGGTGTGGCGGGCCGAACCGCAGTATCCGGTGAGCGAGCCGACCAGTACGATGCCGCCCCGGCCCCGCGCACGCATACCGCTCCCGAAATGATGGACCAGTGCCAGCGGCGCGGTCACGTTGAGCGCGTTCATGGCGGCGAACGCCTCGAGGTCGCCGTCGAGAAATTCGGCGCTGTGGGTGTTGGCCCCCGCGTTGTAGACGAGCAGGCCGACCTCCACGTCGGCGGTGGCGTTCGCGACCCGAGCCGGCGCATCCGGCGCGGTGAGATCCACCGCCAGTGTCCGCACCTGGACACCACGCGCGGCGACTCGTGCGGCGGTCTCGGCCAGCGGGCCCTCCCGCCGCGCCAGCAGCACGATGTTGATCCCCGCGGCGGCGAGCCGGTCGGCGAACTCCGCGCCGACCCCCTCCGAACCGCCGGCGATGACAGCCCACGGCCCGTAGCGGTGCGGATCGATGATGTCGTTCGGTTCTGCGGCCATGCCGGGACGGTAACTGACACACGTTTCGGTCTGGCGCGCACTCCCGCTCACCGGACAGCCTGCCTCGCGAAGAAAAGCACTGCTCAGGGTGAAATGAACGCTGTTCACTGAATTTCCGAAAGATACTGTGACGCAACGTTTTCAGTTCGTGATCGTGTCGATCGATCGCGCGACGCATTCGCCAGTATTTTCGAACATGCTCGCCGAGCAGCGTTTTCACGAAAACGGA
The DNA here is from genome assembly GCF_000308375.1 of Nocardia aobensis NBRC 100429. Taxonomy (GTDB): domain Bacteria; phylum Actinomycetota; class Actinomycetes; order Mycobacteriales; family Mycobacteriaceae; genus Nocardia; species Nocardia aobensis. The sequence goes on from NZ_BAFQ01000194.1 coordinate 4,953, forward strand.
CCACTCGGCATCACATTCCTTCATTTCGAAAAACTCGCCGTGAAACTTCCATTTCGAAGCCGCCGGACGGCAAGAACACTTCGGGTAGCGCACCCTCGAGGTCGGCGTTATGCTCGTGCGCGAATTTCGAAAACGTCTGGCGGTCCGCATATTCGAGCCAGCCGTGCACAGCGGAAGGTGGGGGAACTGTGCCGTCTCCGCACGGGTGGATGTGGATCCGGAAGTATCGATAGTGATCTATTCAGTGAATACGCAGCAGCCCTCCTCCGGCGCCACCTCCCGGCCACCGCGACGGCTACCGGCTTTCCTCCTTCCCGCCATGATCTGCGTCCTCACCGGCGCCGTGGCCTGCCTCGCCTTACTCCGGTTCGCACCCGCTACCGGACGGGTGACATTCGCCATCGCCGCCGGCGCCGCCGGGCTGATCCTCGCCGTGACGTCGGGATGTGCGGCGCACTACCGTGACCTGGCGATTCGCTGTCGCGAAGCGAACGACAGGGCCGAGCGTGCGGCCGCCACCTACGTCGCCGAGAGCGAGGCGCGCCTGGCCGCCGCGCACGACACCGCGTCCGTGGCGGGGCGGGAGGCGAACGGTAGCGAGAACCGCCGGGTGGCCGCGATGGCGGCGTTCGCCGGTGCGGCCGGGCGCATGCAGGCCATGACCACCTCGATGCTGGCCGAACTGCGCGAGATGGAACATCGGCACGCCGATCCGTCGGTGCTGGCCGACCTGCTGACTCTCGACCACCGCACCGCACAGGCCGGACGCCTGGCCGACAGTATCGCGGTGCTCAGCGGCGCCCGCTCGGGCCGCCGATGGGCGAAACCCATTGCGATGGAGTCGATTCTGCGCGGCGCGATGGGCCGCGTCGCGGGCTACCGCCGGGTGCGCCTGCGCGCGGTCGCCGAAATCGCGATCGCCGGTCACGCCGCCGAGGGAGTCATGCACGCGCTGGCCGAGCTGATCGACAACGCGTGCAACTTCTCCCCGCCCACGACCGAAGTCCACGTCTATGCCGCCGAAGTGCCGGCCGGCGTCGTCGTCACCATCGAGGACAGCGGACTCGTGATGAGCGAAACCGCCCTGCGCCGCGCCGAACAGGCGGTATCGGGCACCGTGGCGGGCCGCGGAGCCGATACCGATCTGTCCTCACTGACCGGTACCCGCCTGGGGCTCGCCGTGGTCGGCAATCTGGCCCGCAAACACGCGCTGACCGTGTCGTACCGCCCGTCGGCGATCGGCGGCACGGCGGTCGTCGTGGTCGTTCCGCGCGATCTGACCACCCGTCTGGACCGCTCCCCCGGCTCCACCGCGACGATCGAACTGCCGCCCGCGGCACGATCGGTCACCCCGGCCGCAATTCCCGCGAGTCCGTTCGGACCGCCCCTGACCGGCGACCGTGCACCGGCCCCGTCCACGCCGAACACGGAACAGCTTGCCGCCCAATCGGTTCCACCCCTCGAACGGTCGGCCGAACCACTGCCGAAGCGCCGCCGCGGCAGCACACTGGCCGCCGTGCATCCCGACGGCCTGCGCACCACCGCCGCCGACACTTCCGCCCACCCGCCGGCGCGCCCCTCGGCCCTGGGCGCCTTCCAGCGTGCGGTCTCGGCCCCGGATTCCCCCTCCCCTTCGATTGCCCTGGAGAACGATCGGTGACCACTTCCGTACCGGCACACCTGGATTGGCTACTCGACCAGCTGCTGGCCCGCACCCCGCACAGCCGCCACGCCCTGCTGCTGTCCAGCGACGGTCTCAAGATCTGCCACACCCCGGAACTGTCGGTGGACAAGGCCGATCAACTGGCCGCGATCGCGGCCGGTATCCAGAGCCTCTCGCACGGCGCCTCGGTCGAATTCGGCGACGGGCGCAGTGGCGTGCGGCAGTCGATGACGGAGTTCTACGGCGGCATCCTGTTCATCGTCGAAGCCGGGCTGGGAGCCCACATCGCGGTCGTCGCCGATGCCGAGGCCGATGCCGGGCTGGTCGGCCACAACATGAGCGAACTGGTCGAACAGCTCGGCGAACACCTGTCCGCCGCGCCGCGCGGTCCGCGTCCGTGAGGCGGCCGCGATGACCAGGCCGGGCCGCGACGACACCCCGGACCGGCTCTACACCCTCACCGGCGGCCGCAGCCACCCCGATACCGATGCCTTCGATCTGGTGACGCTCGTGGTGGCCGAATCGGCTCCGGTCCCCGGTATGCAGTCCGAACAGGTCGCGATCCTCGAGATCTGCCGGGCGCCGGCGGCCGTGGTCGAGATCGCCGCCGAACTGCGGCTGCCGGTCGGCATCACGAT
>NZ_BAFQ01000193.1 GCF_000308375.1 Nocardia aobensis NBRC 100429
CACGCACCAGCAATCTCGCGGGAAACTTCCCGGTCGATCGGTTGGGCAACTTTTACAGCTTAGCTCAGCCAGAAGCTCCCGACCAAATCGGGGTTCCTCTTACCGAACCAGTGTGATTGTCAGGCGCTCCTCGTCCGACCTCGTTGTCCCGGGCCTTTCGGCTCCGGGTCGGTGTCCGTGTCGCTCTGACCTGGAATAAGTTACGTGCCAACCGCATTCGAAGTCAAATCGCCTGGTCATCCGGCCTAACGACGCACCTCGGATGCGACCGCAACGACTTTCACAACATCGGCCCGCGGCGAGAAATTCCCGCCGCCGGCCGGCGCTCGTTCCGAAATGCCGGAAGCCGGTCCGCCGTGGGTGCGGGACCGGCTTCCGATCGCAATTCGGGATGCGCGTCGGGATACGCGACGATTGCGGCTGGAGATCAGCCGTTACAGCGAGAGACGGAGATGACCGCCGGTCCCGAACCGTCCGAGCTCAGGGTCGGCGGATGTCCGGGGCCGAGGGCTGCGATCGCGTTGCGCTCGGCGTCTTGGAGGGTGGCGCCCGTGCCGCCGGTGTGGATGTCGTCGCGCCGGGCGATGGCACCACACCCGTCGACGAAGCGCACGATGGTCGCGCACCCCTGCTCACCGTGCGAGGAGCACTGCTCCAGGGCGCCCGCGTCGGCCGTCGCCTGGTCGGGGGCATTGAGGGCGATTCCGATGGTCCAGCCGTCGTCGTTCGCGTCGGAAATGGCCATCGCGCCGTAGTAGTGGCCGTCCGCTCCACGCTCCGCGGCCGCGGAACCGGTCCCGGCGACGACGAAGACCGTCGCGGACGCCGCGACGAAACTCAGGGCAAGCTTGCCCGTTGAGAACATTTCTGTTTCCCCTATCGAAGGCTCCCGGATGAAGCCAACCGAAAAGAGTGCGTTCCACAACGCCGGTTGTCCAGTCCCGGGGCATCGAAAGCCCTTGCAGCAGCAGGGGTTAGGGGAAATATGACTGAAAAGCGCTAACCGGGCCGGGGCCCGTGACCGAGCCCGGCGACGGCAGGTCCGCCGAAACGCCGGTAGCCGGCCCGCCCGGAGGCGGACCGGCTACCGGTTCGAAAGGTGTTGCGGGAAGGCAGGACTCAGAAGTCCATGCCGCCCATGCCACCGGTCGGGTCGCCGACGGGAGCGGCGGCCTTCTCCGGCTTGTCGGCCACGACGGCCTCGGTGGTGAGGAACAGCGCGGCGATCGACGCGGCGTTCTGCAGCGCCGAGCGGGTGACCTTGACCGGGTCGGCCACACCGGCGGCCAGCAGGTCCTCGTACTCGCCGGAGTCGGCGTTGAGGCCCTGGCCGGTCGGCAGGTTGGCGACCTTCTCGGCGACCACGCCGGGCTCGAGGCCGGCGTTGAAGGCGATCTGCTTCAGCGGCGCGGCCAGCGCCACCTTCACGATGTTCGCACCGGTCGCCTCGTCACCGGTCAGCTTCAGGTCGTCCAGCGCCGGGCCGGCCTGCAGCAGCGCCACACCACCACCGGGGACGATGCCCTCTTCGACGGCGGCCTTGGCGTTGCGCACCGCGTCCTCGATGCGGTGCTTGCGCTCCTTGAGCTCCACCTCGGTGGCAGCGCCGGCCTTGATCACCGCAACACCGCCGGCCAGCTTGGCCAGGCGCTCCTGCAGCTTCTCACGGTCGTAATCCGAGTCCGAGTTCTCGATCTCGGTGCGGATCTGGGCGACGCGACCCGCGATGGCGTCGGCATCACCGGCACCGTCGACGATGGTGGTCTCGTCCTTGGTCACCACGACCTTGCGGGCGGTGCCCAGCAGGTCGACGGTGGCGGTCTCCAGGTTCAGGCCGACCTCTTCGCTGATGACCTCGCCACCGGTCAGGATGGCGATGTCGGCCAGCTGCGCCTTGCGGCGGTCGCCGAAGCCCGGGGCCTTGACGGCGACGGACTTGAAGGTGCCGCGGATCTTGTTCACGACCAGGGTCGACAGGGCCTCGCCCTCGACGTCCTCGGCGATGATCAGCAGCGGCTTACCGGCCTGGATGACCTTCTCCAGCAGCGGCAGCAGGTCCTTGACGGTCGAGACCTTCGAACCGACGAGCAGGATGTACGGGTCCTCGAGGACCGCTTCCTGACGCTCGGCGTCGGTGACGAAGTAGCCCGAGATGTAGCCCTTGTCGAAGCGCATACCCTCGGTCAGCTCCAGCTGGAGGCCGAAGGTGTTGCTCTCCTCGACGGTGATGACGCCTTCCTTGCCGACCTTGTCCATGGCCTCGGCGATCAGCTCACCGATGGACGCGTCGCCGGCGGAGATGGCCGCGGTGGCAGCGATCTGCTCCTTGGTCTCGACCTCCTTGGCGGTGTCGAGCAGCTTGGCGGTGACGGCCTCGACGGCCTTCTCGATGCCGCGCTTCAGGCCCAGCGGGTTCGCACCGGCCGCGACGTTGCGCAGGCCCTCGCGCACCAGCGCCTGGGCGAGCACGGTTGCGGTGGTGGTGCCGTCACCGGCGACATCGTCGGTCTTCTTGGCGACCTCTTTGACCAGCTCGGCGCCGATCTTCTCGTAGGGGTCCTCCAGCTCGATCTCCTTGGCGATGGACACGCCATCGTTGGTGATCGTGGGGGCGCCCCACTTCTTCTCCAGGACAACGTTGCGACCCTTGGGGCCCAGCGTCACCTTGACCGCGTCGGCGAGGCTGTTCAGTCCCCGCTCGAGACCGCGACGGGCCTCTTCGTCGTACGCAATTGTCTTGGCCATTGCGTTGAGATCCTCCACATGTATATGGGGCTGACACACAGAGCGACCGCAGGTTGGATCGCCCCATTACGCTGGCCAGGTACGGTGCCCGCGACGGACGACCGAGGGTGTCTGGGAACCCGGTCTCACCTGCCCGACCTAGCACTCACTGGTCGAGAGTGCCAGGACCTTTCTAGCACTCGACGGTACCGAGTGCAAGGTTACGGATCCGACGGCCGCAGCGTTCGCAATCGGCGATATCGGCTGGACGGCACGGTATCGAGGTCGGCGCGCTCACGTATCGTCGGTGACTCTCAGCGCCAGGGCGACGAAGGCGTCGGTGCGCCGCTCCTCCGGACTGCGCGGCTCGCCGCGTTCCACGGTCACCTGTTCGGCGTCGTGAAGCAGCAGTTCCGCCTCGATTCGCATGATCGCCCGGATGAACGGGGGCGCCACCTCGGGCGGCAGATCGCCGTTGACGATGTAGCTGCCGTCCGGGCCGTCCTCGGTTTCGACATAGGACAGCGCGCGCAGCAGGTCTGCGCGTAGTTCCCCCGCGATCAGGTCGGAATCCGATCCATCCGCCATAGCAATATCGTATCCGGACCACCGATCACCTCATCAGCCCCACAACTACACAGCTGTATCGGCGAGTGATCATGTCCGCCGCGACCGCCCCCGAACCGGGCGCGGCCTGGGCGGATCGGCGAAACCGGCGAACCGGTCCGACGCGACGGATCGTGTCGGACCCGTCTGCGACAACCGCGCCGGCGTGCCGAATCCGGATGCCGGCGAGCACCGATCAGGCAATCGGCGCGGCGGGCGGCTGCGGCGGAGCGGGCGGGCTCGGCGGGGTGGGTGGCGTCGGTGCGGCCGGCGGCCGCGGCGCGTCCACCGGATTCGGCGGCATGAACTGGGCGAGCTGGGCGACGAGATCGCGCTCGATATCCGCCTTGGTCAAGCCCAGCCCCGACAGCACACCGCTTCCGCCCTCCTGCTCGAGCAGTGCGAGCAGCAGATGTTCGGTGCCGATGTAGTTGTGGCCGAGCCGGAGCGCCTCCCGGAAGGTCAACTCCAGCGTCTTGCGCGCGGTCGCGGTGTACGGGATGAGGGCGGGGACCTCGTCCACCGCCGCCGGCAGCGCCGCCGTCGCGACCCGGCGCACCGCGTCCAGCGAGACCCCCTTGGCGACGATGGCATGCGCCGCCAGGCCGTCCGGCTCACCGAGCAGTCCCAGCACCAGGTGTTCGGGCTGGATCTCCGGATTGCTCGCGCGCCGGGCCTCCTCCATGGACGCCATCACGACATTGCGCGCGCGGGGCGTGAAGCGTGCGAATCCGGCATTCGGATCCATCGCGGGATCACCCGGCTTCGGCACGAAACGCTTCTGCGCGGCCTGTTTGGAGACGCCCATGCTCTGCCCGATATCGGTCCAGGAGGCGCCCGAACGGCGGGCCTGATCGACGAAGTGGCCGATCAGGTGATCGGCCACCTCGCTCATGTGCCCGGCGACCACCACGGCGTCGGAGAGTTGTTCCAGGACGTCGTCGGGCCGGGCGAGTTTGATGCCATCGATCAGATCGTCGAGACGGATACGTTCGGTCATGCGTCAACTTTAGGTTGACTCATTTACTCGAGTCAACCATGAGTTGACGACATGTCACGGACGCGCCTGCATCGCCGCGCCGCGCACGATCATCTCCTTCACCACCGCCGCCGGGCGGCCGGTGAGGGCGCGCGGGGTCGGGGCGTCGTCGGCGCGGACGAACTGCACCACCGCGTCGCGACGCCCGAGGCTGATGCATTGCAGGACGTAGCGGAAACGCAGCTCGTCCGGTTCCGCACCGCGCATCCGGGCCAGGGCCGACCGCGCGGCATGGGATCCGGTCGGCAGCGCCGTCGCACAGGCCATCCGCAGTTCGCGGCCGCCCGGTCCGGCGATCGCGGCGCAGTCACCGGCGGCGTACACGTGCGGATCGGAGGTGCGCAGCGTGGCGTCCACCAGGACCCGGCCCCGTGCATCGACTGCCAAGCCGGCGCGGGCGGCAAGGTCGCTGGTGGTGAAACCTGTTGTCCACAAGACGGTTTCGGCCTCGACGCGCCCGCCACCGGCGAGCCGCGCGCCGTCCGCCGCGACCTCGACCACCTTGGCGCCCGCATGTACCTCGACACCGAGCCGCTCCAGGGTGGCGGCGATATGCCGCTGCGCGCGCTCGGAGAGCCAGAAGCCGGGCTGTTCCGAACTCACCAGCGCCACCGGCAATTCCGGATGCGATTCGGCGAGTTCGGCCGCAGTCTCGATACCGGTCGCCCCGGCGCCGACCACCGCGACGCGGCCACGCAGCGGCGGCAGCGCGGCGATGTCCTCCAGGGTCGCCACCGGATGGGCGTAATCCCGCACGCCGGCAACGCTGTCGACATCCGCGGCACTGCCGAGCGTGTACACCAGCGTGTCGTAACCCAGCACCGAACCGTCGGACAGCGAAACCTCCTGTGCCGCAGTGTCTATCGTCGTGACCCAGCCGCGGACGAAGTGGGCGCCCCTGCGTTCCAGCATGGTTCGCAGATCCCGGCGCGCGATCGTCTGCCCGGCCGCGAGCTGATGCAGTCGCACCCGCTCGACCATTTCCGCACGGCTGTCGACGACCGTGATCTGCGCGCCGCGGGACTTGCAGAGTCTGCCCGCCGCGGCCAGGCCGGCATAGCCGGCACCCAGCACGAGGATTCGATGGGATGCGGTGTGATGTGCGCTCATGGGTGACTCCTTCTCGAGGCCGACACCCTTCAGACCGGACAGCCCGCCGATCCCTGACAACGATCGGCCGTGTTCCGCGTCACTACCCCAGGCGTTCTGCTTCCGCCGGCGCCGGGAAGCGACCGAAGTACGCGAGTTTGTCGGGATTGACCAGGATCCGGATCGCCGAGATCCGCTCGTCCGCCACATCGGCCGCGCCGATCAACAGCAGCTCGCCGCGCACCCGGGCCACAGCGGCCGGTGCGCCGTTGACCTCCTCGATGCTCAGTTCGAGATCCTCGATTTCGCGGTGGAACAGACCGGCCAGATAGCGCGCCACCCGCCCCGCGCCGACGACGGGCCGGCGGGCCGCGCTCATCTTGCCGCCACCGTCGGCGACCGACACGATATCGGCGGTGAACATCTGTTCCAGGGCGCCGATATCGCCCGCCCGGGCGGCGACGAGGAAACGCTGGAACAGTTCCCGGGCACGGGCGGGTTCGGCGTCGAACCGGGTGTGTTCGCTACGGACGTGCAGGCGGGCGCGGCGATACAGCTGCTGCGAATTCGCCTCGGACAGCTCGAGCATCTCGGCGATCTCGCGATGCGAGTAACCGAACGCCTCGCGCAGGACGAAAACGGCGCGTTCGGCGGGCGACAACCGTTCCAGCAGCGTCAACACCGCCAGCGAGACCAGTTCACGCTGCTCCGCGGATTCCATCGGACCGAGTTCGCCGCCGCCGGTGGGCACCGGCTCCGGCAGCCACGGGCCGACATAGGTCTCACGGCGTGAGCGCGCGGACTCCAGCCAGCTCCGGCACAGATTCACCACGACCGTGGTCAGCCAGGCCTCGGCGGACCGGATCCCGGCACGCTCGGCGGCCTCCCAGCGCAGATAGGTCTCCTGGACGGCGTCCTCGGCCTCGCTCGCCGAGCCGAGCATGCGATAGGCGAGTGCGAACAGGCGGGAACGATGGCGTTGGAATTCGGCCAGACCCGTATCGTCCATCCGCTGCGCCCTCCAGTGCAGGCCCGTAGTCGGGGGCGAGATTACTCGCCGCCGGCACCCGGGTCGTGTTTCGGCCAGGTGATGCGCGGCAGGGTGATGCGCGGCCGCGCAGACTCGCTGTTCGGCGGCGCCGCCGGACTCGGCGACGTATTGCGGCGCAGACCCGAACCGTCGTCGGAGAGCGCCGGAGTCACGGTGGCCGAACTGGCGGGCGCGGCACAGCAGGTCTTCTCCTCGTCGTGGGCGCAGGCAGTCAGGATGACGGCGAGGGCGGCCGACGACAACGCGGCGACAACGAATTTCTTCACGAGATCTCCCCGGCTCGAGCGCCGCATCTGCCGCGGCGCATGCGGACACGCTGCGCCACAGCACTTGCCGATCTCGTATGGATCACCTAAAAGCCCAGCACACGCCGGGCGCGGGTGTTATTCCGTGACCATTCCGATGGCGACCGCGACCGGCTTGTCGGCCTCACTCTTGGACAGGCACACCAGCTTCGCGGTCCCCAGCGCCACGTTCGGGCTGCCGTCGAACTTCGAGCCGGGGTTCTCCGCGAGAATGCGGTCCATCAGTGACTTCTCACCCTCGATATCGAGTTTGCGGAACTCGTCGCAGGTGGTCGCCGAGGCCGGGCCCAGGCCGGAATTCTCCGGATGCGCGGTGGTGCCGGGCGCCTCGGTCGGCGGCGCCGGTACGGGGGTCGTCGACGCGGGGGCGGGGGCCGAGGTCGCGACGGCCGAACCGTTTCTGCGCAGGCCGTTGGCATCGGCGGACGAATGGTCGTCGCCGCCGCAGCCGGTGAGGGCGACGGTCAGCGCGCCCAGGGCGACGGCCGTCACGGTCAGTCGTTTCATCTCGTGCGTAACCCCCGAGTGGTCCGGCAACGCCGAATCTCCTCCGGCGCGCGCCGGATGCCTCCGGCGCGGCTCGCAGCGTACCGGCCACATCGGCGATTGAAAACCCCGGCCTTACCGTGGAGTTCGGATCGAATTGCGGCCCTTACGATTCGGCGGCAGCGGTGCCCGAACCACGTCCGGAGGCCGCCTCCAGCGGCAACCGGACGATGAATCGGGTGTCGCCCGGCGTGGACTCGACCCGGATATCGCCGCCGTGTTTGTTCACCACGATGCGGAACGAGATGTCGAGGCCGAGTCCGGTGCCCTCGCCGACGGGTTTCGTGGTGAAGAAGGGCTCGAAGATCCGATCCCGCAACGCTTCCGGGACGCCCGGGCCGGTATCGCCGATCTCCACTGCGGCACAGTCGTTTTCGCGATAGGTCCGCACCGTGAGCGTGCCGGATCCGTTCATCGCCGCCACCGCGTTGTCGATGAGGTTGGTCCACACCTGGTTCAGTTCCGCTGCGTAGCAAGGAACTTCGGGCAGCGCCCGGTCGTACTCCTTGACCACGGAGATGTCGTCGCCGATCTTGCGGGCCAGCATCACCAGCGTGCTGTCGAGCAGTTCGTGGATGTCGACCACCTGGAACGGCGCCCGATCCATCTGCGAATACTGCTTGGCCGCATGCACGAGCGAGGAGATGCGACCGGTCGAATCGGTGATCTCGTTCATCAGCAGTTCGGTTTCGACGGTGTAGTTCAACCACCGGATCGCACCTTCGAACACTCCGTCGTCGCAATGTTCGAGAGTGCCCGCGACCTTCTCCAGCCAATCGATGTCGAAGCCGGCCTGGACGAAATTCGGGGCCAGATCCCATCCGTTGGCGATGTTGTGATCGGCGAGCCAGTCGCCGAGTTCGTCCTCGCGGTCGGCGGCCTCCATCGCGGTCAGGGTCGGCGCCTTGGCCACCTGGGTGGCCGCCTCCTCCTGGAGCTGCACCAGCGCCTCGAGCGCGGCGGAGTCGAATTTGCCGTGCGCCATCATCTTCAGCTTGTGCCGCATACCGGCGACCCGATCCCGCAGCGAGGAGGTGGCCCGCACCGCGGCCGCCGCGGGATTGTTCAACTCGTGCGTGAGTCCGGCCGACAGCGAACCCAAGGCCAGCAGTCGCTCCCGCCGGCCGATGATCTCGTTGGTATTGCGGTTGCCGAAGAACACGCCCTCCAGCAGATGCAGGGCCATCGGGAACCATTCCTGCATCATCCGGGCGAAGGTCCCCGCGTCCAGGACGAAGAATTTCGACGGCTTCGTCACCGTCAGCGAGCCGGTGTAGTTCTGGTCGGCACGCTCGCCCATATACGCCGTCCACGCGCCGGCATACGAGCCGCGATGATCGGTGCGAACGAGTTCGAGGTCCTCGCCCGCGGACAGTTTCGAGAGCACCACCTCACCGTCCATCAGGACGTAGAAGCAGGTCGCGGGCTCGCCCTCGCGATAGACCGGCCCCGGCTCGAAGTATTCGACCCGGCCCTCCCGGCAGAGCCAGGCCAGTTGCTCGTCGTCGAGCTTCTCGAACAGGAACAGGGTGCGCAATTCCGCCGGATCACACAGGGTCCGGGAGCCGGTGACGGTACGGCCGCTGTCACTCATGTTGCGCCTCCTATTGTTTCGCGAGGTATCGGTGGACCAGCATGACCGCCATCGCGCCCTCACCGACCGCGGACGCGACCCGCTTCGCCGATTCGGAACGCACATCGCCGGCGACGAAGACGCCCGGAATGCTGGTTTCGAGATGATGGGGCGGACGGGGCAGCTCCCAGCCCGCCGGCCGGGACCCCTCGACCATCAGGTCCGGTCCGGCCAGGACGTAGCCGAATTCGTCGCGGACGACCAGTCCGTCCAGCCAGTCCGTTTCGGGCGCCGCGCCGATGAACAGGAACAGCCGTTCGGCGTCGACCTTGTCCTCGGCGCCGGTCGCGTTGTTGCGCAACACGATTCGTTCCAGATGATCGCTGCCGTCGGCGGACACCACCTCGGTGTTGGTGTGCACCTTGATATTCGGGACGGCCTCGATCTGCTGGATCAGATAGTGCGACATCGACTGGTCCAGCGAACTGCCGCGCACCAGGATGTGCACCGTGCAGGCGTGCCGGGACAGGAATACCGCCGCCTGCCCGGCCGAATTCGCCCCGCCGACGATGTAGACCTCACGTTCGGCGCAGTCGGCCGCCTCGGTCATCGCGGAGCCGTAGTAGACGCCGCGGCCGGTGAAGTCGTCCACTCCCGGGGCGGGGTGGTGGCGGTAGTTGACGCCGGTGGCGATCAGTACGGAGTGGGCGCTGACGCAGGACCCGTCGGAGAAGAGCACCCGCCGCGCGGAACCACACGCCTCGAGACCGACCACTTCCCGGGCGGTGATCAGTTCGGCGCCGAATTTCACCGCCTGCCGCCGCGCGCGATCGGCCAGCTGGGCGCCCGAAAGCCCGTCGGGAAAGCCCAGGTAGTTCTCGATCCGCGAGCTCTGCCCGGCCTGTCCGCCGGTCGCGGTCCGCTCCACCAGCACCGTGCGCAGACCTTCGGAGGCACCGTACACGGCCGCACCGAGCCCGGCGGGGCCGCCGCCGACCACGATCAGGTCGTAGAACTCACCACTCGGATCGGTGCTCAGGCCCACGCAGCCGGCGAGTTCGCTGTCCGACGGGGACAACAGCACGTTGCCGCTCGGATCGATCACCACCGGGCACTGCTCGGCGTCGGCCCCGGCGGCCTCGAGCAGACGTTGGCCCTCCGGATCGTCGGCCAGATACCAGCGATACGGCAGCTGATTGCGGGCGAGGAATTCGCGCACCTCGGAACTGCGAGCCGACCAGCGGTGCCCGATCACCTTCGTCTCGTGCACCGGGCGGCGGTCGTCGCCACGCCACGATTCCAGCAGCGCGTCGACCACCGGATACAACTTCTCCTCCGGCGGATCCCACGGTTTGAGCAGATAGTGGTCGAGGTCGACCACATTGATGGCGTCGATGGCGGCGTTGGTGTCGGCATACGCGGTGAGCAGCACCCGGCGCGCATAGGGGTGCAGATCGATCGCGTGCTCCAGGAATTGGATGCCGTCCATTCCCGGCATTCGATAATCGGCGATCAGTACCGCGACCGGCTGGCCGCGCAATTTCAGTTCGCGCAGGACGTCCAGTGCCGAGGCACCGGATTCCGCGCGCATGATGCGATAGTCGGCTCCGTACCGCCGCCGCAGGTCGCGCACCACGGCCCGGGAGACGCCGGGGTCGTCGTCGACACTGAGGATTACCGGTTTGACGGCAGCTGGTGAAGTCACATCGAAAAGTATGAGCGCCCGGCGGGCGCATTGCCCAGAATGTTCGCTACGGGCACCACATCGATCACACCAGGCGGTGTTCGACGAGGTCGAGTTCGCTCGGCGTCAGCAAACGTTCGAGCCTTTCCTCCCGCTCGGCCAGGTTGCGGCGCGATCGCCGGCCGTGGTTGCGAAAGGCCGCGGCCAGCGGCCCGGATTCCGAATCGGGAAGTAACGGAACCGATTCCGCCTGCCGGCGATGGAGGATGGTTCGAATATTCACGGCCGATCACCTCACAGGGACGTAGAAGCGTGCGCTCCGGTCTGTTGCTTCGTTGCCTGCCGTAGTTGTCTATCCGCCATTGTGCGTCGGTCATTACGGCCGGCGAAACGGATCACATCAGAATGTGACCTAGTTGATCTTCAACAGAAAAGTGGCCTCCCTCACAGGGTCGCGGGTCCGGTTGCCGTGTCTAGGATTACCGTTACCGACCGTCATAACCACGCCCGTCACGATCTCGGAGGCAGCGTTGCCGAACACCCTGGAAGCCACCATCGACATCTCCGCCACGCCGGACAAGGTGTGGGCGGTCGTCTCCGATCTGGGACGGATGCCGGAATTCAGCCCCACCACGCTGAAGATGATTCCGCTGGGCACGCCCCGCGCCGGCACGTGGACGGTGAATCTCAACAAGGTCGGCCGCAAGTACTACCCGACCACCTCGCGCATCGTGCGGTACGAGCCCAACCAGGCCTTCGCGTTCCGGATGAACGAGAACGCCACCGTGTGGAGCTACACCCTCGAACCCACCGCGGCGGGCACCCGCGTGACCGAGCGGCGCGACGTTCCGAACGGGGTGCGCAAGCCGGTGCGGCTGATGATCGACGCACTTCTCGGCGGCGAGCAGCAGTTCGAGGCCGATCTGGTCGCGGGGATGAACGAAACCCTCGGCAAGATCAAGGTCGCGGCCGAGCGCTGATTCGGCGCGCCCGCGAGCGGGGCCGGGTTCGGCCGCGTAGTTTGCCCGGTATGCGACGGGTTGCGAGCGTAGTGGCGGTGCTCGCGGGGACCACCGTGCTGCTGAGTGGTTGTGGCAGTTCGGATTCGGGGACCTCGCGCGAGGTGACGGTGGTCGGCACCGGTCAGGTGCGCGGAGCGCCGGACACCCTGAACGCCGACGTGGGTGTCGAAGTCACCGCCCCCGACGTGTCCACCGCCATCGCGAACGCGAACGGCAAGGCGAAGGCGATCACCGACGCGATGGTGAACGCGGGCGCGAAACGCGAGGACATCCGCACGACCGATGTGTCGGTGCAGCCGCAGTACGGGCCCGACCACAACGTCACCGGCTACACCGCGACCAACACCGTGCACGTGGTGGTCCGCGATCTGCCCAAGGCCTCGGCCGTCCTGTCGTCCGCGGTGCAGGCCGGCGGTAACGACACCCGCATCCGCGGCGTCTCGTTCGCGCTCGACGACAATTCGAAACTGCTCGCGGACGCACGAGCCGGCGCCTTCGCCGACGCCAAGGCCCGCGCCGACCAGTACGCGGTGCTGTCGGGCCTGAAGTTGAAGGACGTGAAGACCATCAACGAGACCAGCAGCGGGGAATCGACCCCGCCGCAGGCCAAGGCCCAATTCGCCAGCCCCGACGTCCCTTTGGAACCCGGTCAGCAGACGGTGACCTTCACCGTGACGGTCACCTGGACCATGGGCTGACGCGCGCCGGCCGGACGCCTACTGCCAGTTGGGCAGTTTCGCCACCTGCGCGGCGTAGGACAGGCCCGCGCCGAAGGCGACCAGCAGCGCCGCCGCACCGGGTTTGCTCTCACCCGAACGCAGCATCGCCTCCATGGCCAGCGGAACCGAGGCGGCCGAGGTGTTGCCGGTCTCCTCGATGTCGTTGGCCAGTGCGCAATTGGCCGACAGCTTCAGCTCACGCGCCATGATCTCGATGATGCGGCCGTTGGCCTGGTGCGGAACCATCGCGTCGATATCGCCGGGGGTCAGGCCCGCGCGCTCGATCGCGTCCAGGCAGACCTTCTTCAGCGAGTGGGCGGCCCAGCGGAAGACCGCGGTGCCCTCCATCGCCAGATACGGGCGGACCGCGTCGGTGCCCTTCTCGTCGATCTCCCGGAAGAACTCCATCCAGTCCTTGTCCTGGCGGATGGCGTGATGCTGTTCGCCGTCGGAACCCCAGACGGTCGGGCCGATGCCGGGTTCGTCGGACGGGCCCACGATCACCGCGCCCGCGCCGTCGGCGAACAGGAAGGCGGTGCCGCGATCGGCCGGGTTGAACGTGTCCGTGAGCCGTTCGACGCCGATCACCAGCACATGGCCCGCGGTGCCGCCCTTGACCAGATCCGAGGCCAGGCCCAGCGCATGACAGAAGCCCGCGCACCCGGCGGAGATGTCGAAGGCGGCCGGATTGTTCATCCCGAGCTCGGTGGCGATCTGCGGAGCGGCCGCTGGAGTGAGCAGCAGCCAGGTCGAGGTCGCGACGATGACGCAGTCGACCTGCTCGGCGGTGATTCCCGCGGCTGCGATGGCATCGCGCGCCGCGGCGGCGCTCATGGCGATGATGGTTTCGGATTCGGAGGCGAACCGCCGGGTCCGGATGCCCGAGCGGGTGCGAATCCATTCGTCGCTGGACTCGATCGGTCCGGCGACTTCGTCGTTGGTCACGACCCGGGCGGGGCGGTACACACCGAGCCCGAGCATCGCCGTGTGCTCCACCCCGGTGACTTGGGCGAGTCGAGCAGCCATCGCGCATCTCCTATGTACCTGCCGGCGGGCCGGAGAACCGGAAGACGGTTCCGGTCCGGGCGCCACCCGCGTATCGAACATTCCTTCATCGGGCCCCGGGGCCGACGCGCTCGTGGTTCGTGAACCGACGCGTAGACATGAGGCCCCCTCATATTAGTAGGAATGCTAATCCCCAGGGTGGGTATTGTCACAATCGATTCGTGTAGAACCGGCTCGCAGACTGGTTCCGATACCGAACCGTGGCGAGGCGGAGACAGCAATTTCCGACGAGTTTCCCTGGAGGACATGATGCTCGGTCTCGGAATCATCGGCTGGATCATCATCGGCGGCCTGGCGGGCTGGATCGCCAGCAAGATCATGGGCACCGACGCCCAGCAGGGCATCCTGCTCAATATCGTCGTGGGCGTCGTCGGCGGCCTGATCGGTGGCTTCATCCTGCGACTGTTCGGCGTCGACGTGCACAGCGGCGGATTCTTTTTCAGTTTCCTCACCTGCCTGGCGGGAGCGGTCATCCTGTTGTGGCTGGTGCGACTGGTCACGGGTCGCAGAGCCGCCCACTGAGCCGCCCGCGGCGGCGGGTGCGCCCGATCGAGGCCACGCCACGGTGATGCGGTGTCCCGTAAGGTGTGAGCGCGGTCCCGGAGACTCTGCGGACCGAATGTCATCCGCGCACGAAAGAGGAGTCCGTGGCCCGCCGCCCCACCCCGCCCGGTACGCCCGAAAGTACCGGGCTCGGTCATGTCGCCGACCTGGTCAAAGCAGCGATTCCGCCGCTGCATCCCGCCGGCCTGCCCTTCGT
The DNA here is from genome assembly GCF_000308375.1 of Nocardia aobensis NBRC 100429. GTDB lineage: Bacteria > Actinomycetota > Actinomycetes > Mycobacteriales > Mycobacteriaceae > Nocardia > Nocardia aobensis. Next base: position 14,184 of record NZ_BAFQ01000193.1, read on the forward strand.
GGCCGCGCCGCTGGCGGTGGCGGTCCTCGGCGGGCGGCGCCGGCGCTGGCTGCGCCGCGCCGGACTCACCGCGGCCGCGGCGTCGGCGGCCTTCTTCCGGCATCCGCACCGGGTGCCGCCGAATCGGGCGAATATCGTCGTCGCCCCGGCCGACGGTGAGATCGCGCTCGTCGACACCGCGGTGCCCCCGGCCGAACTGAATCTCGGCGACACCCCGCTGCCCCGGGTGAGCATCTTCCTGTCGGTGCTCGACGTGCACGTCCAGCGCACCCCGGTCTCGGGCACCGTGCGCACCATCGCCTACCAGCGCGGTCAGTTCCGCTCGGCGGATCTGCCGGAGGCCAGTTCGGTGAACGAGCGCAACAGCATGGTGCTCGAGACCGCCTCGGGTCAGCTGGTGACGGTCGTGCAGATCGCCGGACTGCTGGCCCGCCGCATCGTCTGCGACGCCAAGGCCGGCGACGCGTTGAGCATCGGCGAAACCTACGGTCTGATCCGGTTCGGCTCGCGGGTCGACACCTACTTCCCGGTCGGCACCCGGCTGCTGGTCGAGCCCGGGCAGCGCACGATCGGCGCGGAAACGGTGCTGGCCGAACTGCTGCCATGATCGAGAACACCGTGACCGAACCGGGTCGCCGCCGCCGCACGATCCGCCTGCTGCCGAGCATCGTGACGATCCTGGCGCTGTGTGCCGGACTGTCGGCGGTGAAATTCGCACTCGACGGCTCGCTCGACATCGCCCTGGCGATGATCGGCGCGGCCGCCGTCCTCGACACCCTCGACGGCCGGCTGGCCCGGATGCTGTCGGCCACCACCAAGATCGGCGCCGAACTGGATTCGCTGGCCGATGCCATCTCCTTCGGCGTCGCCCCGGCCCTGGTGCTGTATGTGACCTTCCTGCGCCAGGACAGCGCGGGCTGGATCATCGCGCTGATCTACACGGTGAGCCTCGTGCTGCGCCTGGCCCGGTTCAACACGATCATGGACGACGACACCCGGCCCGACTGGGAGCGCGAATACTTCACCGGCGTCCCCGCGCCGGCGGCGGCGTTGATCGCGCTGCTGCCGATCGCGCTGCACAGCCAGTTCGGCGAGGGATGGTGGAACAACTTCCCGGTGGTGGCGGCGTGGACCGTCTTCGCGGCCCTGCTCGCCGTCAGCACGATCCCGACGCTGGCGATGAAGTCGGTGTCGGTGGCGCCGCAGGCGGCGGCACTGCTGCTGGTGCTGGTCGCGCTGGCCGGGGCCGCGCTGATCACCTATCCGCTGATCCTGCTGATGGTGCTGGTCGGGCTGTACCTCGTGCACATTCCGTTCGCGTGGCGCTCGCAGCGCTGGGTGGCGGCCCGGCCGGAGACCTGGCATCACAAGCCGGCCGAACGCCGCGCGCAGCGGCGTGCGGCCCGGCGGATTCCGCCGATCGGCGAAGGCGCCCGGTTGCGGCTGCGGCGGCCGCCTGGCATTCGCGAATCGTCGGCGCGGTTGCGGCTGCGCCGGCCGGGCGGACGCTGACCCGGCGAGCTCCATCCCTGCGGCCGCTGCCGGGACCGCGGGCACAGACGACTGCCGCCCGCCGCGGGCAGAATGGCAGGCGTGCCTGAATTGTCGCTGACCGCCCGACTCAACCGCTCGGCCGCCGATGCCCGCCGGGGCGTGGTCCGCTTGCATTCCGAAGCGCTCGCGGCGCTCGGATTGCGGGAGTGGGACGGGATCAGCGTGATCGGTTCCCGGCGCACGGCCGCGGTGGTCGGCCGGGCGCCCGACGAGACACCCGCCGGAGTCGCCCTGCTCGACGATGTGACGCTGTCCAATGCCGGGGTGCGCGAGGACAGCGCGGTCGTCGTGGCCCCCGTGACGGTGTACGGGGCCCGGCACATCTCGGTGACCGGCTCGGCCGCGGCAATGGGCGCGATCGCGGAATCCACGCTGCGGCAGGCGCTGCTCGGCAAGGTCGTCACCGTGGGTGACGCGGTCTCGCTGCTGCCCCGGGATCTGGGTCCGGGAACCAGTTCCGCCGCTGCGACACAAGCGCTTTCGCGCACCTTCGCGATCGCGTGGACCTCCGAACTGCTGACCGTGACCACCACCGATCCCACCGGCGGGCCGGTCAGTGTGCAGCCCAACAGTGCGGTGGTGTGGGGCGCGGCGGCGCCGGCGGCGGATGCCTCGCACGATCCCCGGGGCGCGCTGGCGCCGAATCGTCCCGGCAGCCGGATGCTGGTGCGGGAGCGTCCGTCGGCCGTTCCCGTGGCGGATCTGGCGGGGGTGCGCGCGCCGGCGGCGAAACTGTCGGAATGGCTGAGCCTGGCGCTCGACGAACCGGAACTCCTGCGGACCCTCGGGGCCCCGCCGCATCTGGGCGTGCTCATCACCGGGCCCGCGGGCGCCGGTAAGGCGACACTGGCACGGGCGGTGTCGACACCGCGGCGCATCGTGGAACTGGACGGCCCTACGGTCGGCGCGTCCGAGAGCGGCACCCGGTTGCGCGAGGTCGGCCTCGCGGTTTCGGAAATATGTTCCGGCGCAGGCGGAGTCCTGCTGATCACCGATATCGACGCACTGCTTCCGGAGCAGCCGGAGCCGGTGGCGACGCTCATTCTCGATCAGCTGCGTGCCGCGGTGGCCACCGCCGGCGTGGCCTTCCTGGCCACCAGCTCCCGGCCCGCGGCGGTCGACAGCCGGCTGCGCGCACCGGATCTCTGCGACCGTGAGGTGGCGCTGACACTGCCGACCGCGGCGGTCCGGGCGGAACTGCTCCAGCAACTGCTGCGCAAGGTACCCACCGAAGATCTCGATCTCGACGTGATCGCTTCTCGCACACCGGGTTTCGTCGTATCCGACCTCGCGGCGCTGTGCCGGGAGGCGGCATTGCGGGCGGCCTCACGGGCCAGCCACGATCACACCGACCCCGTGCTGACCCAGGCGGATCTGGTCGGCGCGCTGGAAGTGATCCGGCCGCTCTCACGGTCGGGTACGGAAGAACTCGCGATCGGCAGCCTGAGCCTCGACGACGTCGGCGACATGACCGAAACCAAACAGGCGCTCACCGAGGCGGTGTTGTGGCCGCTGCGGCATCCGGATTCGTTCGCGCGCCTGGGCATCGACCCGCCGCGCGGAGTGCTGCTGTACGGACCGCCCGGCTGCGGTAAGACCTTCCTGGTGCGCGCGCTGGCCGGAAGTGGGCAGCTCAGCGTGCATGCGGTGAAGGGCGCCGAATTGATGGACAAATGGGTCGGTTCCTCCGAACGCGCGGTGCGCGAACTGTTCCAGCGGGCCCGCGACTCCGCCCCTTCGCTGATCTTCCTCGACGAGATCGACGCCCTCGCCCCGCGGCGCGGGCAGAGCACCGACTCCGGCGTCGGTGACCGCGTGGTCGCGGCCCTGCTCACCGAGCTGGACGGCGTGGAGCCGCTGCGCGATGTGGTGGTCGTCGGGGCCACCAACCGGCCCGAGCTGATCGATCCCGCGCTGCTGCGGCCGGGGCGGCTGGAGCGGTTGGTCTTCGTCCCGCCGCCGGACGCCGCCGCGCGCACCGACATCCTGCGCACCGCGAGTCGTTCGGTGCCGCTGGGTGAGGACATTGATCTCGCCGCATTGGCCGCCGACCTGGACGGCTATTCAGCGGCCGATTGCGCGGCACTGCTGCGCGAGGCCGCGATGGCCGCGATGCGCCGCGATGTGGATGCCGCCGCCATCGGCGCGGAGGATCTGGCGACGGCCCGCGGCAGTGTGCGGCCCTCACTCGACGCCGATCAGGTCGACTCACTGCGGCAGTACGCCGGCAAGCGCGCGACCACCTGATCCGTCGCGCGCCGGCCTGCCCACCGGCGCGCCCGATCCGGCAGGTCTGCCCCGGTTCGACCCGGTTCGCAGGTATTTTCGGCTGGTGCGCACGCACCACGCGGTTCTGGAGATGATCACGGCGGCCCTGGCCACCCTGGTCGCCGGGCTGTCGTTGATGCTCCCCAACGGCTTTCGCTGGACCTCGCAGACCTCGGTGCTGCAACTGGATATGCTCGCCGCCAGCCAGCCGCGGGCGATCGCCGTCGGCGCCATCGTGGCGCTGATCGTCGCGGTCTTCGCCACCACCGTCAACCACGCCCTGGTCGCCTGGGGTACGGCGCTGTGCGGCGTGGTGACCATGTTCCTCGCCCACCTGCTGGCCGAAACCGGCGATCAGAGCATCGCGCCGGCCACATTGAATTATCTGGAAGCGCTCGCGGGCGGAATTCTGCTCGGCGGTATCGCGGTGGCGGTGCTGCGCGGCTGGTTCCAGGTGTTCGGCTGGACCCTGGGCGCGCTCGCCGCGGTGGTCTTCGGCCAGCTCGGCTCGACCTCGACGGGCACCGTGCGGGACGGGGTGGTGAGCGCGCCGGGCTGGTCGACGACGACGCTGCCGCCGCTGTGGCTGATCGTGGTCACACTCGTGCTCGTGATCGTCGGCATGGTCGTCAATCGCAAGCAGGACACGGTGGAACGCCGCTCGGTCGAATTACCCATGGCGCCGATCATCGCGGGACTGATCTTCGTGATCGGCCGGGTGTTCAGTGCGGAATGGCTTTCCCGGCACGCCGACGGCACCGGAGGTGTCGCTTTCGCCGCGACCCTGACGGTCGCCGCGGCCGTGCTGGCGGCGGTGCTGCTGCCACGACGCGACGGTGTTTTGATCTTGCTGGCAGTCGCATTGTCGGCGGTCGGTGGAGCGCTGATCCCGGGCCGGCTGCCGATATGGTCGGCGGCCCCTCTCGTGGTGTTGATCGCACTGGGACTGGTCGCGGGATTCCGGCGCCCGATGCCGATGCTCGCCATGTCGACGTTGGCGGCGATGGCGCTGTATTGCGCGCTGGTCTCCGGGCATCGGATCCACAGTGGCGTGCAGGCCGCGGTGCTGAGCGGGCTGCTGGCGGCGGTGGCCGGCTACAGCTTCGGCAGTGCCGCACCGCGATACAACCCGACCCGGGTGCTCGGGGTGGCGATCATCTTCGTGCCGTCGGTGGTCACCGCCCTGCGCGATCACCTCGACCGGCCGCAATGCGTCTCCGATCCCGGCCAGTGGTACCTGTGCCCGGCCTCGGCGATGAGTTCGGCGGCGCCCTACTGGACCGCGCTGGGAATCACCGTCATCTGCGCGGCAAGCCTGGCGGCGTTGCGCTCGTGGCGCAAACCGACCACCACGGAATCGGTAGCCGATATATAGCCATCGCCTCTGGAAGGTCGCGTTCCGGGCCGCGCCGGATCCGGCCGTGGCCACTGAAGTCCGGAGTCAGCAGTAGGATCGGGGCGCCACCACCCCGCCGCCGACCGACGGAGTGACGTTTGCTCGCCATCCTGCTAGCCCATGCTTCGGCCGCCCTGCTCGCACCGCCCGCTGTGCGCGTATGGGGAAGGCGCGGGTTCTACCCGATCGCGCTGGCCCCGCTGGCCGGGCTGGTGTGGGTGATCGCGAACTGGAACAGCGAAGCCGAGGTCCGGATCGCCTGGGCCCCGGAGATCCACATGAATTGGGATCTGCGGCTGGACAGCCTCGCCTCCATCATGTCGGTGCTGGTCCTCGGCGTGGGCGCGCTGGTACTGGCCTATTGCGCCGAATATTTCGACGACGACGACCGATCGCGCCTGGGTATCTTCGCCGGCTATCTGGTGGCCTTCGCCGGGGCCATGTTCGGGCTGGTCGTCAGCGACAACATGCTGGTGCTGTTCACCTTCTGGGAACTCACCACGGTGCTGTCGTTCCTGCTGGTGGGCCATCACGCCGAGCAGAGCACCGGCCGCCGCGCGGCATTGCAGGCGCTGCTGGTCACGGCCGCGGGCGGGTTGGCGATGCTGGTCGGCCTGGTGCTGCTCGCACAGCGCTGTGACAGCTATCTGCTGTCCGATGTGGTGGCGCGGGCCGATCCGCACGACTGGTCGACCAACGTGGCGGTGGTGCTGATCCTGATCGGCGCGCTGAGCAAATCGGCGATCGTGCCGCTGCACTTCTGGCTGCCCGGCGCGATGATCGCGCCCACCCCGGTGAGCGCCTATCTGCACGCCGCCGCGATGGTGAAGGCCGGTATCTACCTGGTCGCGCGTCTCGCCCCCGGTCTGTCCGAGGCCCCGGTGTGGCATCCGATCGTGCTGACCCTCGGCATCCTGTCGATGCTGCTGGCCGGTCTCCGATCACTGCAGGTCTACGACCTGAAACTGGTGCTCGCGTTCGGCACCGTGAGCCAGCTCGGATTCCTGCTGGTACTGGTCGGCACCGGAACCCCGGAGGCGGCCCTGGCCGGTGCGGCGTTGCTGGTCGCGCATGCGCTGTTCAAGGGTTGTCTGTTCATGGTGGTCGGCATCATCGATCACAGCGCGGGCACCCGTGATCTGCGCCGGCTCTCCGGCGTCGGCCGGCGCGCGCCGGTTCTGTGCGCGGTCGCGACGGTCGCCGCGCTGAGTATGGCCGCGATTCCGCCGCTGTTCGGCTTCGTCGGCAAGGAAAGCGCCTTCGCCGCGGAACTGGACGCGGGCAATCTGAGCGCGCCGGTTCGGATCGCCGTCGCGATCGGCATCGTGCTCGGGTCGATGTTCACCGTCGGCTACAGCGCGCGCATGGTCTGGGGTGCGTTCGGTACGAAACGCGCCGTCGAGGGCGTGCCCGAGCCGGAGCGCTCCTGGCATCGCCCGAGTGCGCTGTTCGTCGCGCCGCCGGCCGTACTGGCCGCGGCCTCGCTGGCCGCCGGTCTCGCCTCGCCCTGGATGGACCGGCTGCTCTCGCCTTATGCCCGCACACTCGGACCGCTGGAGGCGCATCTGGCGCTGTGGCACGGCTGGGGCACCCCGCTCACCCTCACCCTGATCGCCATCGCCTGCGGTCTGGTGCTGTTCGAGATCCGCGACCGGATCGGCGAATCGGTGAATCCGCGCCTCGGCAATGCCGACCGGGTCTACGACGCCGTGCTGCGCGCGATGGATCAACTGTCCCTGCGCATGACCGGTGCCACCCAGCGTGGTTCGCTGCCGCTGAATCAGGGCCTGATCCTGACCACGGTCGTGGCGCTGCCGTTGGCCGTGTTGTTCATCGGCGCGCGTTCGCGCATCTCGGTGCGGGCGTGGGATTCGTCACTGCAGCTGGTGATCGCGTTGGTGATGGCGGCAATGGCTCTGGGCGCCACCGTGATGCGCAACCGGCTCGCCGGCGTGCTGCTCGTCGGTGTCACCGGCTACGGCTGCGGTGTGATCTTCGCCCTGCACGGCGCGCCGGACCTCGCCCTCACCCAATTCCTGGTCGAGACACTGACTTTGGTGATCTTCGTGCTGGTGCTGCGGAAGTTCTCCGCCGAGATCGAACCGAGCCGCACCGCCGCGTTCAAGGTGCGCCGCGCCATCCTGTCCGTCGCCGTCGGAGCCGCGGTGGTGACCGTGGCGGCGTTCGCCACCGCGGCCCGCAGCACCGAACCGATCTGGCATCGAATCCCTTCCGCGGCATACAGTTTCGGCGGCGGAAAGAACGCGGTGAACGTTCTGCTGGTCGACATCCGGGCGTGGGACACCCTCGGAGAGATCTCGGTACTGGTGGTCGCGGCCACCGGTGTCGCCTCGCTGATGTTCCGCAGCCGCCGGTTCGGCACCCTGCCGCGCGTCTCCGAGGCCCCCGGCTACATCCCCGATCCGGAGCGGTCCTACTGGTTGCGGGCCAGTCCGCTGGTCGCGCCGCGGGACCGGTCGATGGTGATGGCGATGACCACCCGGATGCTGTTCCCGACCATCATGGTGCTGTCGGCGTATTTCTTCTTCGCCGGGCACAACGCCCCGGGCGGCGGTTTCGCGGGCGGTCTCACCGCCGGATTGGCGCTGGTCCTGCGGTATCTGGCCGGCGGCCGCTACGAACTGGCCGAGGCGCTGCCGGTCGACGCCGGACATGTGCTGGGCGCCGGGCTGGTGCTGTCGGCCGGCACCGCGACCGGATCGCTGCTGCTGGGCGCGCCACCGCTGTCCTCGGCCATCATCGAGGTCACGCTGCCGGTACTCGGGCACATCAAATTCGTCACCGCGATGCTGTTCGACCTGGGCGTGTATCTGATCGTGGTGGGTCTGGTGCTGGATGTGCTGCGCAGTCTGGGCGCGCGCCTCGATATCGAATTCC
>NZ_BAFQ01000192.1 GCF_000308375.1 Nocardia aobensis NBRC 100429
GCTCAGGAGCCCACCGCATCCGGCTCGGCCGACCCGTCCGCACATCGTTGTCCGCTCTCCCGGTCTGCCGCGTCTCCGGCCCGCCTGTCGCCAGGGCCTCGAGCCTCCGCGTCGGCGACCGGCTCCTCGGCCCTGCCGTCGGAGGCGATCACGTTCGCCGCGTCGACGGCCGGCTCCTCCGCCGCGCCGACGACCAACTCCTCCGCTGTGTCGACGACCAGCCTTTCCGCCGCGTCGACGACCAGCCCCTCAGCGGCCGCGATGGCCTCGCGTGCCGTTTCGTTCACCGTGGGCGCACAACTGACCTCCAGCAGTTCGTCGAGTCCCCGCCGGGTCGCCACCACCACCAGCTGATTGCCCGCGGCGAGCACCGTCTGCGCCGCAGGCTGCCATTCCGGCGCGTCCCCGACCGCCGGCTGCACCGCGATCACCCGGGTGTGTTCCGCCGATCCGAGGTCGGCGATCCGTAACCCGATCAGCGCCGATCCGGGCTCCACCGGCACCTCCGCGACCAGCAGGGTGGCTTGGTTGATCGTCAGGGTGGCGATCACTCGCCGCTCCACCACGGCCGCGGCGAAGCCGTGCGCGGCCAATTGGAAGACGCTGCGCACCACCGCCTTCCCGAGACTGCGCTGGACCCGGTCGGCCAGGTCGTCGTCGGAGACGCGCAGCACCACCCGCAGGTCGTCACGATAGGACTGCCCGAGCATCGCGGCCTCCAGATTCACCGCGTCACTGGAGGTCAGCAGAACCAGCGCCCGCGCCTTCGGCACACCCACCGCGCGCAACGTGTCCTCCCAGGTGGCCTGACCGATCACCACCGGCACCCCCAGGCTGCGCGCCAGCGCGATACCGCGCGCGTTCTCGTCGTAGTCCAGCCCGACCACGGGCACGTCGAGGTCGCGCAACTGTTCCACCACGCGCATTCCGACATTGCCCAATCCCGCGACCACCACGTGGTTTTCCATCCGTGAGGGGTCGATCGAATATTCCGACAGCTGCGCCCGCAACACGCCACCCACCACGAGCGCGGTGACCACCGGCGTCATCGCCAGCCCGGTGAAGACCACCCCCAATTGCAGGATCTTGAACAGCGGTTCGCGGGCCGGCTCCGGCTGCGCCGCACCCGCCGAATCCAGCAACGTTTCGTATACCGCTGTGCCCCAGCTGTTTCCGATCAGCACCATGATGACGCACACGGCCGCGATGATGATCAGCATCACCAGCAGCAGCCGGATCAGATCGTGACGGACCAGATAGCGCAGCTGGTTCAGCCAGCGGCGTCGCGCCCCGGGCGAATACGGCACCCGCCCGGCCAGCGCCAGCACCCGGTCCGCCGGTGCGTGCGGCGAGCGCAACGCGATTGCGCCCGGTCCGCCGGCCAGCCCGGCCACCACCCGATCCGGCGGCGCATCACCGGCCGCGGCGACGTACAGGGTGCGTTCGCCCAGCCGCAGATAGTCCTGCGCCTTCTCGCCGAGGGCCGCGGCGATGAACGACGGGGCGGCCATCTCCGAGATCGACAGCACCACACAGTCGGAGAACAACCGGCGAATGCGAAACCCCAAGCCGGTGTTGAACATTCGGATCACCAGCCGGATCCGCGGATTGAGTTCGTGGGCGCGCAGCGCGGCGTGGAAGTTCTCCACGTCCGCTTGATCCACCAGGGCCAGCGCTCGGGCCCGCTCCACCCCGGCCGCGCGCAGGACGGTCTCGTCCAGGCGCTCGGCGCACAGGATTCGCACCCGCGCCAACTTCTCCAGCTGTGGAACGTAGCTGCCGTTGCGGTTCGGCAGTACCGCGGTCACGGTGGCATCGGCGAACCGGGTGGTCAGCTGCAGGGCCAGCTGGTGGACGAGCGGGTTGTCTCCGCAGACGACGAATGTCGGGGACTGCCCGCCCCCCGGCGAAACATGCACCTCTCGATGCTAAAGCGAATCCCGTTCGGCGGCACGACGCTTCGTCGATCAGGCGCTGACCGCACCCATGATGACCCGGCGCAGCACCCTGATCACCTCGTCGAGGGGCCGGCGCGGCTCCGAACCGCTCCACTCGTCGACCACGTAGTTCACCGCACCGATGATGGCGAGCATGCGCGTTTCGTAGTCGCCGCTGGGGATCTCGCCCTGCAGCGCCGCATCCTCGGCGGCTCCGGCCAGCAGTGCACCCCAGGCGCGACGCAACTCCAGCCGGAACTTCTCCACCTTCGGCCCGGCGCCGACCACCTCGACCAGCGCGACGCGGGCCTTGCGCGGATCGCGCCCGATGGACTCGATATAGGCGCGCACCCCGGCGTCGATGATCTCGATGGCGCTCGCATCGGCATGCGCGTCCAACGCGGCGACGACCGCGTCCCGGGATTCCCGGTCGATCTGTTCGTAGAGTTCCAGCAGCAACGATTCGCGACCGGTGAACTCCTCGTAGAACTGACGCGAGGAAAGTCCGGCGTCTTTGCAAATGGCTCCGACCGAGCTATTGGCATACCCGTCTCTGGCGAACACTGTCAGACCAGATTCCAGAAAACGCGCACGTCGCTGCCGCTGCCGGTCTTCTACGGGCTGTCCGGCGTACATCCTACCCGCGTTCGTTTCCTGTGACATTGCGCCAGACAATACCGAAGGGCCCGATTCCCTCGTCATGGATCGGGCCCTTCGCTTACACCTCCGACTGACCGCGCGTTAGCCGGAAGTTGTCTATATGGTCGGAGCGCCGGTGCAACGACTGCGCTCTTCCTGTCGCGGATGGTTTGCCGAAACGGAGGATAGTCGATAACACCTATACAACGGAAGAGTTTGAAGGAATTTTCTAGGTTTTATTTCGACAACGATTCCATCAGGAAATAGTCGCGGCGCCCGGCGGCAGCGCCAACGGTAGGCCGAAGCGCGGGAAGTTGTCGGCGGGCGGGAAATGAGCGAGCGCGGAAATACCGTCCGGGCCGTGCGTCGTCACCAGAAGTCCGGTCGCCCGAAACGATCCGTCCGCCCGGCGGGAATAGCAGCCGAATGCGGGGTGGGCGTTGGCCCGCACCGATTGCAGCCGAATCTCCGCACGATCCCGAAATGCCGGAATACCGCGAAGGAATTCACCGATCGCCGCCCGGCCGTGATACTCGTGCGGCCACGGCGGCATGGTCAGCCACGCCTCGTCGGTGAGCAGCTCGACCACGGCGCCGACATCGGCAGCCTCGAAGGCCCGCGCGAAGCGCTCGCCGAGTCCTCGCTCCGCGGGCGACCCCGGCTTCGGCTCCGGACGCCCGCCCCCGTGGCGAGCCAGACGTTCACGAGCCCGCTGCAATGCCGCCTTGACGGCGACGGGGGTGAGGCCGAGCAGGCCGGCCACCTCCGCCGCGCTGAACTCGAGCACGTCACGCAGGACGAGCACGGCGGCCTGGCGCGGTGGAAGTTGTTGCAGCAGGGCGATGAACGCCAACTCGACGGATGCGCGCGCGGTCAGCACCTGCTGCGGATCCAGCAGCGCGTCCGGACACGGCTGCAACCAGCTCACCTCCCCGTGACGAGTCGGCTCCGGCGCGTCGAAGGGCAACGGCGCCACCGGCCGGCGCAGTGCGGACCGGCGAACATTGAGGCACCGATTGGTCGCGATCCGATAGAGCCAGGTGCGCATCGACGACCGCTGCTGAAATTCGGCCATACCCCGCCACGCCGCGAGCAGCGTCTCCTGCAACGCGTCCTCGGCGTCGTACATCGACCCGAGCATCCGATAGCAGTGGGTGCGCAACTCGGCCCGATAGGGCTCGGTGAGCTCACGAAAGGTCTGCTCATCCACGCCCGGGGCCATCGACGACTCCGTCATCGCCCCATCGTCACATCGGGCACCGACAGCCGGTCCGTTCCGCGCCCGGCCGGTGTCTATATCGGTGCAGGGTTCCATCGACCGGAGAAGAGGACGACATGATCGGAAACCACAGCCCCGCGGCCCGGGTGGCCCTCGCCTATTTCGAGGCCTGGACCGGAAAGGACCTCGATCGAGCGATGACCTACGTCGCCGACGACATCGTCTGCGATGCCCCCGCCGGCCGCATCGAAGGCGCGGCCGCCTATCGCGACTTCATGGAACCTTTCACCCGAATCCTCACCGGCGCAACGATGTTCGCCGCCTTCGGCGACGAGACCACCGCTCTGGTCTGCTACGACACCGCGACCCTCCCGGTACCGAGCGCCCCTGCGGCGGAACTGGTTACCGTCGTCGACGGCCGAATCACAGCCAGCCGCTTCATCTTCGACCGGCTGCCGTTCGAAGCCGCACGCGCGAGCAACAATAGTTAAGTAACTACTTGACTATCAGGGCAGAGCTTCTACACTTAAGTAGGTGCTTAACCAAACCGAGCGGCTGGACCTGATCTTCCGGGCGCTCACCGACCCCACCCGCAGATATCTACTCGAACGGCTCGGCCGGGGACCGGCGGCAGTCAGCGCCCTGGCCGAGCCGCTGGAGATGAGCCTGGCGGCCGTCGTGCAGCATCTGCAGATACTGCAGGACGCCGGGCTGGTGCGGTCAGAGAAGGTCGGCCGGGTGCGCACCTGCCATCTGGTGCCCGATGCGCTGCGTCCCGCCGAGGATTGGTTGCACGCGCGGCAGACCCCGTGGGAACGCCGCCTCGACGCGCTCGGCGCAGCACTCGCCGAGCACACCACCCCCGAACCCGAGGAGTCGCCATGACGACCACGCATTCCCTGGTCCATTCCACGTTCACCCTCGAACGCGACTATCCCGTCACTCCCGCAGCGGTTTTCGGCGCATGGGCCGAACCGGAACGCAAGGCCGAGTGGTTCAGCGCGCCCGGTACCGAACACGAGCTCGACTTCCGTGTCGGGGGCCGCGAGATCGCAGTCGGCGTACACGACGGCAAGCGGATGACCTTCACCACCACCTACCAGGAGATCGTCCCCGCCGAACGCATCGTGTACACCTCCACGATGGGCGTGGACGACGCTGTCGTGACGGTCTCGCTCACCACCGTCGAATTCGCCGAAACCGCGGCCGGCACCCGGCTGACCCTCACCGAACACGGCGCCTACCTCGACGACCACGAAAAGCCGGAATGGCGCGAGCACGGCACCAGCGAACAGCTCGCCACCCTGGGCGAACGCCTGCGGGAAATGTCGAGCCGATGAAATGCGGAAGGCCCCCAACCTGGTGGTTGGGGGCCTTCGCGAATGTATGTTCCGGCGGTGTCCTACTCTCCCACACCCTGGCGAGTGCAGTACCATCGGCGCAGGTGGCCTTAGCTTCCGGGTTCGGAATGGGACCGGGCGTTTCCCCACCGCTATAGCCGCCGTAACTCTATGAAACTATCCACAGAGAGCCGAACACCCCGGTACCGGGACATTCGTCTTCCTGTATCT
>NZ_BAFQ01000191.1 GCF_000308375.1 Nocardia aobensis NBRC 100429
GGATTCCGGTGATCGTCGTGCCGACGTCGTGGGCGACCGTCGCCATCGAGACGTTCATGACCGAACTGTCGAGGGTCATCAAGAATTGACCGGAGCCCAGCACCGTCAAGACGAGCGTGGATCCGGAGGCGGCGCTCGCGCGCGTCGTCACTCCCGCCGCGCTCGTTGCCGAGCCGACGCGAGACGACGGCCTGAGCATCGGTGTCGGCGGACGACCCACCTGCGCATTCGTCCATTGAAGCACTCGCGGGCCCGGAATCGGCCGCGTTCGGCTACAGGTCGCGCACCCACTTCTCGATGCGGTCCACGGTCGATTCCGGATCGATGATCCAGCCGTTGTGCCCCAGCGGTTTCGGCTCGTGCCAGGTGCTCACGCGCGCCTCGGGAAGTTTCTCCAGCAGATGCGCGGCCGAACTGCGGGGGGTGAGATCGTCGCCGCTCATGGTTATCGAGAGGACCGGCAGGGTGAGCCGCGCGATGCGCTCGTCGTAGTCGATATCGGCGCCGACCGGTACGAACCGGCCGGTGCGGGCCAGCCGCGCCCAATCGGAGATCAGTACCTTGGACTGCCGGCCGAAACCCCCGGCGGTGATGCGATCCCCCGGCCAGAACCCGGCGAGATTCGCGGTCAGCGAGATGGCGGCGGGTCCGACGAGCATCGCGGAGCGGGCGATCCCGCCGTAACCCCGGTAGTAGGGAGTGCCGGAGGCGATGAGGATCAGCCCGCCCAGCCGGCCGCGGATCCGTGCGGCGTACATGACCCCGAGCTGACCACCCATACTGTGCCCGAGCAGCATCGGCGTGCTGTCCGGGAAACGGGTGCGAACGGCCTGGAAGATCGCCGGAAAATCGACCGAGACCAACTCGTGGTAGCCGTAGGTACTCGACGGGCTCGGCTTCGGCCGGCTGTCACCGTTACCCCGCAACTCCCCGATCGCCGCATCGAATCCGCGCCGCGCCAGCTCGCGCGCGAAATCCCCGTAGTACTCACCCGGCACACCCAATCCCGGAATGATCACGATGACCGGCCGCGGGGCATCCGCGGTGATGGTATGCCGGTGCGGACCGCTCGCGGCGACGAACCGCACCGGCACCGTCGACCCGTCCGGCATCTGGATCGGAATCGTCTCCATACGCGCACGCTACCGCGACGCGTGCCGAGGAAAGCGCGGGCGAGGCCCGAACTCCCGGCTACGTCGGTTC
>NZ_BAFQ01000190.1 GCF_000308375.1 Nocardia aobensis NBRC 100429
GTGTGAAGGTCTACGAGGCGATCGTCAAGGGCGAGAACATCCCCGAACCGGGCATCCCGGAATCGTTCAAGGTTCTGCTCAAGGAACTGCAGTCACTGTGCCTCAACGTCGAAGTGCTGTCTGCCGACGGCTCGGCGATCGAATTGCAGCAGGGCGACGACGACGTCGTCGACCGCACCGCGGCAAATCTCGGAATCAGCCTGTCCGGCAACGAATCCGCCGCGGCAGACCTGGGCTGAGCGCGTGACCGCGCACCCACGGGTGCGCGGTCACCTGCCCTCGGCCGCGTCGAATGCCGGGTCGAGTGGAGCCAACGCGGCCCGGAGCTGCTCGGGCAGCGATCCCGCGGGCACGACGAAGCCGGCGATACCCTCGGCGGGGTGCAGCCATTGTTCGAGCGCGACGCGAACCGCGGCCGCGACGGCGGCGGCGAGTACTCGCGCGGTGAGTCCTGAGGTTTCGCTCAGCCGCGCGGCGATCACATCCTCGAGTGCGGGCGTGATCGCCGTCGTGGTGTCGAGGAAAGCCGCCCGCAGCGCCGGGTGGGTGGTGATCAGCAGCAGGGCGTCTCGATGCCGGTCGCCCGGATCGGTGTACTGCGCCACGATCGCCTCGGTGACAGCCGAGGCCAGCCGTGCGCCCGCGGGCTGCTCGGCGATCGCCGCGGCGACCCGCGCCTCCCGGTCCGCGGCGACGGCGGCGACGATCGCCTCTTCGCGGCTGGAGAAATAGTTGTTGTACGTCCGCGGCGACACACCGGCAGCCTCGGCGATGTCCTCCACCCGCACGTTGTCCGGCCCGCGTTCCAGCGCCAGCCGCATCGCCGCCTCCCGCAGCGCTACCCGGGTGGCCTGCTTCTTGCGCTCCCGCAAGCCCATCGCTGTCGTCGTCACGGATCCATGATGCCATAAGTGCGTTCACGCAAAATTGCGTGCACGCAATTTTTATGCTCAGCTTGTGGCGTAGCGACTCACGCCAGACAGAAGGGCTCATCCACATGCGTGGCAAAGGAATGACCTACGACACCGGCTTCGTCCGCAACGGCACCACCTCCCACCCGGCACTCGACCCCGCAGTGGTGCGTCGTGAGCTGGCCATCATCCGCGATGATCTGCACTGCACAGCCGTCCAGATCATCGGCGGCGACCCGGACCGCTTGGAACTGGCCGCCCGCTGCGCCGCGGAGCTGGGTCTCGAGGTGTGGCTCTCGCCCTACCCTCTGGAACTGAGCCACGGCGAAATCCTCGCGCTGTTCACCGAATGCGCGCAGCGCGCCGAGCGCCTGCGGCGCACCGGGGCGGAGGTCGTCTTCGTCACCGGCGTCGAACTGACACTGATGAACCCGGGCTTCCTCCCGGGCGACACCGCGATGGATCGCGTCGGCCACCTGTTCTCCGAGCCCGCCGAGCGCGCCGGCCGGATCGCCGAGGTGAGCGCCCGCCTCGACGAGTTCCTGCGCGATGCGGTGACGGCGGTCCGGCGACATTTCCACGGCAGACTCACCTACTGCGCGATACCGTTCGAGCAGATCGACTGGGAGCCTTTCGATGTCGTCTCGGTCGAGTTGATTCGCTCGGCCGAGGTCGCCGACCGGTTCCGCGAGGGGGTGCGCGCTCTGGTCGCTCCGGGAAAACCGTTGGCGATCACCGGATTCGGCACCGCCACCTGGCGCGGCTCGGCCGACGTCGCGCCGCGCAGTATGGAGATCGTCCACTACGACCCCGTCACCGGAGCACCGCTCCGGCTTGACGGCGACTACGTCCGAGACGAGGCCGGACAGGCCGCGTACCTGCGCGAACTGCTCGAGATCTTCGACAGCGAGGGTGTGGATTCCGCCTTCGTCTTCCTGTTCGCACTCCACAGCCATCCCCATCGCCCCGACGGCGACCCACGCGACGATCTCGACCTCGCCGGGCTGGGCATCGTGAAAGTTCTCGAAAACCGCTACGGCACCACCTATCCGGATATGACCTGGGAACCGAAAGCCGCCTTCACCGCCGTCGCGGAGTTCTACGGCAGCGCCGCGTAAGCCCTACCCCGCGGCGAACGCACCCGCCCGCGCCGCCAGCACCGCCGCGGTGGCCGCCCGTCGCGGCCCCTCCGGATCGGCCGGAGTCCGCAACAACACCAACTGGTGGTACAGCGGCGCGGTTGCCGCGACAAGCACTGCGCGCGTATCGGTTTCGGATGGGATCTCGCCGCGACGGATCGCCCGCTCCACGACGATCTCGCATTGCGCATAGCGGTCCTCCCACAGCTGCCGCAGCGCCCGCGCCGCGTCCTCGGAGCGGAAGGACACCGCGATCAACGCCGAGGCGATCGACGACTCCTCGGTGAGTGAATCCTGGATCTCCCGGTTGAGTTCGGTGAGATCGCCGGTCAGCGAGCCGGTGTCGCGCGGCTGCCAGTCAAGATCGCTCGCGGCGGCGAAGACGTCGGCGATCAGGCCGCCGACATCGCGCCAGCGCCGATACACCGTGGTGCGGTGCACGCCCGCGCGCGCCGCCACCGCATCCACGGTCAGCGCGTCGTATCCGTGCTCGGTCAATTCGGCTTGTACCGCGGCCAGCACGTGTTCGCGGATGCGAGCGGTGCGCCCGCCCGGTCGTGACGTGGGCTGCCGGGCGGCCGCGGGCTCGTTCGCTGCAGAGTTCATCGTCGTTCATCCGGTTGCTCGGCGGGGAGGGAGTATGCCATCATCCTAAAGCAACATTCGTCGCATTAATGCGATAGGCGAATTTTCACACTTTCCGATCAGCCACGGACAGAAGGGTTTTCGTATGCCCGGTCAACTCCCCGTCACGGACCCCACCACGCTGCATCCGATGCCGGGACAGCCGCGGGTCGTCCTGCTGAAACCCCTCGTCACCTCGCCGCTGATCGAGGTCGGCGAATACTCCTACTACGACGATCCGGACGACCCCACCACCTTCGAGACCCGCAACGTCCTGTACCACTACGGTCCGGAGAAGCTGATCATCGGCAAGTTCTGCGCCCTCGCCACCGGCGTGCGGTTCATCATGAACGGCGCCAACCATCGCATGGACGGGCCCTCGACCTTCCCGTTCCCCACCATGGGTGGCGCATGGTCCCGGCACGTCGATCTGCTCATGGAGCTGCCCAACCGCGGCGACACGGTGGTCGGCAACGACGTCTGGATCGGCTACGGCGTAACGGTGCTGCCCGGAGTGCGCATCGGCCACGGCGCCATCGTCGGCGCCGGTTCCGTGGTGACCTCCGACGTCCCGGACTACGGCATCGTCGGCGGCAATCCGGCCCGGCTCATACGTCACCGCTACAGCGCGGCGGAGATCGACCGTCTGCTGGCCCTCGCCTGGTGGGACTGGCCGCTCGCGCACATCGACGAGCACGTCCGCACGATCATGTCCGGCACCGTCGACGACCTGGAGAAAGCGGCGCCCGCGCCGACGGTATAGCCCACCACGCGGTTGTCTTTCCCGCCCGGATGCCTGCCTCGCCGGTCGGCATCACCCCCGGAATCGAGTGCCATGTCCGAATCACCCACGCCCATCCCGCTTGTCGACTGGCTTCGCGACCACATCGTGCCGGTGACACACCTCGACCCCGACGGCCCGCTCGACGACCTGGAACCGCTACGCGCGATCATCGGGGCGGCCCGAGTGGTCGCGATCGGCGAGAACTCCCACTTCATCACCGAGTTCCAGCAGATGCGCCGGCGCGTGTTGCGTTTCCTGGTCGAACGCTGCGGCTTCACGGTCCTGGCCTTCGAATTCGGCTTCAGTGAAGGCCTACTCCTCGACGACTGGGCGCAGGGCGCGGGGACCGACGACGAGTTGGCGGCCCGGCTGGCCGGGACGATCCCGGTCGGAGTCGGCGCACCGTTGCGCTGGATCCGACGGCACAA
The DNA here is from genome assembly GCF_000308375.1 of Nocardia aobensis NBRC 100429. Taxonomy (GTDB): domain Bacteria; phylum Actinomycetota; class Actinomycetes; order Mycobacteriales; family Mycobacteriaceae; genus Nocardia; species Nocardia aobensis. The sequence continues at coordinate 3,887 of NZ_BAFQ01000190.1, forward strand.
CCGCACCGCCGCCACGCCGGTGCGCTTCGCGGGCATCGACATCCCGGCCGCCGGCGGTTCCCTGCTTCCCGCGCTGAGCCCGGTCGCCGACTACCTGCGTGAGGTCGATCCGCAGACCCTGCCGGCGGTGGAGACGGCGATGCGGATCGCCGAATCCTTCGCCGGCGCGTCCGCGGCCTCGGCCGCACCGGCATGGTCCCGGCTCCCGGCTTCCGATCGGGACACCCTCAGCGCGAACCTGGCTCGCCTGCTGATCCGCTTCCGAGCCGTCGAATCGCTGTACGTCTCCCGCAGCGATCGGCGCGGCTACGACATCGCGCGCCACCGTCTCGAAGCGGCCTGCCACGCCGACTACGGATTCGGCGCCATGGCAGACCTTTTCGCCGGCGCCGGGCTCACCGCCGACACCTCCGCGCGCGACAGCTATATGGCCGATTCGGTCCTGTGGCATCTGCGCCGCTGCGAACCCGGGACCCGCATCGTCCTGGCCGCCCACAACGCCCATATCCAGAAGGAGCCGGTCTCGTTCGACGGGCAGCATCCGGCCGGATTTCCGATGGGGCACTATCTGCACCGCGCCCTCGGCGACGACTACTTCGCCCTGGGCTTGACCAGTACCGCGGGACGAACGGCGGAGATGCTCCCCGACGAGAGTGCGCCATTCGGCTTCACCGTCGCCGCAACACCTGTGCAGCCGGGTGAGCCCGGCAGCATCGAAGCCGCCTTCGCCGAGGCCGGCGTCGGACCCGGGCTTGCCGACCTGCGCCGCGCACGCGGCGAGATCAGCGGTTCGGACGCGCGTCCGGACCGCACCCGGCTGCAGAGCGCCTACCTTCACGTCCCGGTCCTCGATGCCTTCGACGCCATGCTCGACACCCGGATCTCCACCGTGGCCGACCTGGACAGCGGAACGCGCTGAGACCCATCGGCATTCGGCCGCCTCCGCCGCGCGCAGCGATGCCAATCAGAAACATTGGGCGTGGAGTATTACGGTCGTGGAATCGCTCCCACCCAAACACCTTCTGCTGGAGGCCTGCCGGGGTCTGACCTATGACGGTCATCCCGTGCTGAAATGCGCGTGCCGCCTCAGCGAATTGCACGAGCAGAGACTGTCCGCCGCGCCCGGGCCGACCCTGGACATCGATCGCGATCGGGCACAACTGGTTTCCGATATCGATCGCTGGGTCGCCACCGAATTACCTCGGGCGCACGGCGGCGCGCGGATGCACACCGAAACGGTCGGCACGGTGATCGACCGGCTCGCCCAGTTCTCCGCACTGGCCTATCTGACGTTGACGCACGAACCCGACCGGGTGATCCACGATGCCTGGCGGCGGCTGTCGGAATTGGCGGTGGCCTACGACCATCTGGCCGGTGAGGTGACCGCGGGCCTGTGCCGGTTGCCCGATCTCAGCGGTCATCGCGACGAGGAGTGAACCACCGGCCGAACGGCGGCGCGGGCGAGGGAACCGACGCCGCCGATGGCTGGGGATGAGCGGATCAGGGCAGTCGATCCGCATCGGGGCGACCCGACACACCGATCCTGCGCCGACATCCTCGAGATTCCCCCGGATGTTCCTGGGAACCCGCTGGCAGGTGCGCGATGCGGCCGTTTCCGCAGGTCGGCGCCGTCCGGGTAGTACCTCAGGCGGTCGCCGCGGCCGGCGGTCCGGCGGGCATCAGCGCGCGCACGGCATCGATGGTGTCGGCCTGCGCGGGTTCCTTGTCCGGCCGATAGCGCACCACCCGTGCGAACCGCAGTGCCACGCCGCCGGGATAACGCGAACTGGTCTGCACCCCGTCCAGGGCGATCTCGACGACCAGCTCCGGCCACAGATAGACGGTATGGCCGTCGCGGGCGCGTTCGTGACGCGGGAATTCCGCGGTCTGCCACTGCAGCAGGGCGTCGGTGAGCCCCTTGAAGGTCTTGCCGACCATGATCGGATCGCCCCCGTGCGGATCGCGCGCGCCCAGGTGCAGATTCGACAGATATCCGGTGCGGCGACCGTATCCCCACTCGGCGCCGAGCACCACCAGGTCCAGGGTGTGTGCCGGTTTGATCTTCTGCCACGCCCGTCCGCGGCGGCCGGCCGCATACGGCGCGGACAGTGATTTGATCATGATGCCCTCGTGCCCGGCGGCCAGCGCACCGTCGAAATATTCCGCGACGGCCTCGGGCTCCGGATCGATCAGTGCCGGAATCATCTGCGCGCCCGCCACTTTCGCCAACGCCACCCTGCGCTCGCGCAGCGGGGCATCGAGTAGATCCCGGCCGTCCAGGTGCAGACAGTCGAAGAAGTACGGATGCAGCAGCAGTTCCCTGCTCGACTTCACCGTCAGCCGCGGCTCCTCCGAGGCCGGGTCGGCGGCGAACCGGCTCATCGTCTCCTGGAACGGGCGCGGCCGGCCGGAATCGGTGAGCGCCAACGTCTCGCCGTCGAGAACCACACTGTCACAGGGCAGTTCGGAGACCAGCTGCACCAGTTCCGGCACGCCGGAGGTGATGTCACGCAGCGTCCGGGTGAACACCCAGACCCGAGAACCCTTGCGGTGCACCTGGATCCGCGCACCGTCGAGTTTGTGCTCCACACTCACATCGCCCGCGAATTCACCGAGCACGTCGTCGAGGGTGGCCCCCGGCGAGGCCAGCATCGGCTGGATCGGTCGGCCGACCTCCAGCCGGAATTCCGACAGTGCCGCCGCGCCGCCGGAGATGGCCGCGGCGGCGGTCACCGGCAGGCGCCCGGAGAGCATGTAGGCCCGGCGCACCAGTTCGGCCGGCACGTCGGCCGCCTCGGCCACCGCCTCGGCGACGATCGCGGTGAGCGCGCCCTGGCGCAGCTCGCCGGTCAGCAGGCGAATCAGGAAGGCCCGTTCGGCATCCGTCGCCCGGGCGAGCAGGGCGGTGAGCAGTTCCCGCCGCCGCGCGACCGATCCGGAGCCGGCCACCGCCGCCAATTCCGTCAGCGCCTGATCGACCGCGGCCACGGTGAGCGTCGATTCGGGTGCCGGTTCCACCTCGATCCCGGCGACCGTCCGCCAGCCCGCGCCCAGCCTGCCCTGCGGTAGCTCACCGGAAATCCACGCGACGACCGGCATCAATTCGCCCGATTCGGCCCGGCTCAGCAATTCGGCCAGACCCGCGATCTTGACCTTGCGCGACGCGGATGCCCGCACCGAATCCGACGCCGCGACCACATCCGAAAGCAGCACGGACTCGACGGTAGCCGCTCGGTGTGACATATAGCTCGAGTCCACTGCTAATTCTCCATTGGCAGCTTTGCGAAAGGTCCATAGTCTGGGCATATGGCCAAGACTTACGTCGGGGCGCGATTGCGACAGCTGCGCACCGAACGAGGGCTGAGCCAGATCTCGCTCGCCAAGAAGCTGGAGATCTCGGCGAGCTACCTCAACCAGATCGAACACGACGTGCGTCCGCTCACCGTACCGGTCCTGCTGCGGATCAGTGAGGTGTTCGGCGTAGACACCAGTTTTTTCGCCTCCCAGGACGACACTCGCCTGATCGCCGAGTTGCAGGAGGTGGTGATGGACACCGAACTCGGGATCGAGGCCGACGCGCAGGAGATCGCCGAGATGGTGTCGGCCCATCCCAGCCTGGCCCGGGCGCTGGTGAACATGCACCGCCGCTACCGCAACACCACCGCACAGCTGGCCGCGGCCACCGAGGACCGCTTCTCCGACGGCAGCGGGTCGGGCGCCATCTCCCGCCCGCACGAGGAGGTGCGCGACTTCTTCTATCAGCGCCAGAATTACATTCACGAATTGGACACCGCCGCAGAGGAATTGGCGACCCGTATGCGCCTGCACGGTGGTGATCTGCGACGTGAGCTCACCCGCCGGCTCACCACCGGTTACGGCGTGCAGATCGTCGAGCGGATCGACCTGGGTGACGGTGTGCTGCACCGCTACGACCCCGAGGCCCGCAAGCTCGAGATCGCCCCGCATCTGTCGGGCGGTCAGCGCGTCTTCAAGCTCGCCACGGAACTGGCGTACCTGGAATGCGGTGATCTGATCGACAAACTGGTCGAAGAAGGCAATTTCGCCTCCGAGGACACCCGCACGCTCGCGAAACTCGGCCTCGCCAACTACTTCGCCGCCGCCACGGTGCTGCCCTATTCGCATTTCCACGAGGTCGCCGAGGATTTCCGCTACGACATCGAACGGCTGTCGGCGTTCTTCGCGCAGAGCTACGAAACGATCTGCCATCGTCTCTCCACCCTGCAGCGGCCCAAACTGCGCGGGGTGCCGTTCTCCTTCGTGCGCGTGGACCGGGCGGGAAATATGTCGAAACGCCAGTCCGCCACCGGTTTCCACTTCTCCTCCGCGGGCGGAACCTGTCCGCTGTGGAATGTGTACGAGACCTTCGCCTATCCCGGCCGGATCATGACGCAGATCGCCCAGATGCCCGACGGCCGCAAGTACCTGTGGATCGCGCGCACGGTGGAGCGGCGCGCCACCCGCTACGGACAACCCAGCAAAACCTTCGCCATCGGCCTCGGCTGCGAATTGCGGCATGCCGGACGCGTGGTCTACGCCGACGGCCTGGACCTCAACGAACCCCAGGCCACGCCGATCGGCGCCGGCTGCCGGGTCTGCGAACGCGCCAACTGTCCGCAGCGCGCGTTCCCGCCGCTGGGTAAATCCCTGGACATCAGCGAACACCGCAGCTCGATCTCGCCGTACGTCCTGCGCTGAGCCCACGGACTCCGGCGTGTTCCGCGCGAACGATGTCCCGATTCAGTGGAAACCCGGCCCACAGCGAGGGGCGGCTGGACGGCGCGTGCTCGACACTCGAGAAGCCGCGATCCGATCCTCCCGAGGAGTACGTCCATGACCACGAAACCGACCATCGTCCTCGTCCACGGCGCCTTCGCCGATTCATCCGGTTGGAACGGCGTCATCGCACGCCTGCGCGCCGAGGGCTACTCGGTGGTGGCCGCCGCCAACCCCTTGCGCGGCCTCGACACCGATGCCGCCTACGTGGCCTCGGTCCTCGACACCATCGAGGGCTCGATCGTCCTCGCGGGTCATTCCTACGGCGGCAGTGTCATCACCGTCGCCGCGCACGACCGGCCCGCGGTCACGGCCCTGGTCTACATCGCGGCCTTCATCCCCGCGGAGGGCGAGAACGCGCTCGAACTGACCGGCAAGTTCCCCGGTTCCACGCTCGCGCCCACCACCGTCGCCCACTCGCTTCCCGGGGCGGCGGGCACCGAACTCCACATCCGCCAGGACGAATTCCCCGCCCAATTCGCCGCCGACGTGCCTGCCGACATCGCCGCCGCCATGGCGATCACCCAGCGCCCGGTCGCGCTCGCCGCACTGGAGCAACCGGCTTCGGCAGCGGCATGGCGCGCCGTTCCCTCCTATTCGCTGGTCACCACCGAGGACAAGAACATCCCCGTGGAGTCCCAGCGGTTCATGTCCGAACGGGCCGCCGCGCACACCGTCGAAGTCCGGGCATCGCACGCGGTTTCCGTGTCCGATCCCGGGGCCGTGGCCGATCTGATCCTCCTGGCCGCTCAGCGCTGATCCGACCCGGGCCGGCAGGCGGAATCTGCCGGCCCGGGCCGGTGGTGAGCCGCGCCCGCCGGTGCGCGCTTTTTGTTAGCGTGGGGCATGGTGTCGACGGAGCCACGGATCGCACCCGGTCGCCTGCGCGAACTGGGTCCGGTGAATTGGGTTGTCTGGCAGGTGCTTTCCCGCGCGGCGGGCACCGACGACGCCCACCTGTTCAGCACGCTCGGCCGCACCGGCGGCCTGTTCCGGGGCTGGCTCCATTTCTCCGGCCGGTTGATGCCCGGCGGAAAGCTCTCGCGCTACGAGACCGAACTGGTCATCCTGCGCGTCGCGCATCTACGGAACTGCGAATACGAGACCGACCACCACATCCGTCTCGGCAAACGCGCCGGAGTCACCAAGGACATCCTGGCGCGCCTGCGCACCGGCCCCGACGCCGAAGGCTGGCCGGACAAGGAACGCGCGCTGCTCACCGCGGTCGACCAGCTGGTCACCACCCGCGACGTCGACGACGCCACCTGGTCCGCCCTGGCGCAGCACTACGACGAGAAGCGCCTCATCGAAATCGTGCTGCTGGCAAATCAATACGAAGGTCTCGCCAGCACCATCACCGCCCTGCGCATCCAGACCGACCACTGAGCCGGACGGATCCGGCGGCTCATTCGGAAGTCCCGGACCGTTCGACGAGGACGGCCAGGCCGTCCAGAACGCGCGCCAGGCCGAAATCCCAGGCGTGGTCGGCGCTGTAGGCGCTGTCGTGCGCCTGTCCGGCGGCCGAGCCGACCCGCGCGGCAAGCGGATAACGCTGCGGATCGAAGACCTGTTCCAGCACCGGGGCGGTGCGTTCCCACCATTCGCGGTCCGACAGTCCGCTGTCGGCGGACGCTCGGTCGGTGTCGATGGCGATGCGAGACACCGCGGTGACGAAGCCGAGGAGGTAGGTCAGCGCCGCATCCATCTCGACATCGCTCAGCCCGAGCCCGTCGAAGGCGCTCAGTTCGTGGTCGTATTTCGCGGCGAGCCCGGGGCCCAGCGGTGGCCGGGTGGTCGGCACGTAGGCGACCCAGCGGTGGCGGGCGAGCATCGTGCGATTGTCCTGCGCGACGGCGGCAACGCGTTCCCGCCAGGGCTTTCCGGTCAGTTCCGTACGCGGCATCCGGGCGTAGACCCAATCGAGCATGAGGTCGAGCAGCTCCGCCTTACCGGGCACATAGGTGTAGGTGGCCATCGGAGTCAGCCCGAGTTTCGCGGCGACCGCTCGCATGGTCAGCGCCGCCGAACCCTCGGAATCGGCGATCTCCACCGCCGCCGCCACCACCTCGTCGACACTGCTGCGCTGTTTGGGGCCGCGCGTCGGCGCGCGGCCCGGCTGCCGCCAGAGCAACTCCAGCGTGCGAGCGGGATCGCCGGCGCCGGATCGCTCACCGGTGGCGCGCGCCCGGCGCGGCCGCTCCTCGCCCGAATTCTCTCGCACCCGATCTCCCGGTGTCGTTGCCGTGCCGTCGCGGTCCGGCGTCGTGCGCATCGTATCGAGTCGCCCCGCGCCGGAATAATTCTCTACGCTGTACTGTATACATAGTAGAGAGTTTCTGGATCGCACGGCTCGCCGCCGTGCGCCCACCCCGAGGAGGACCGTGAACATCACCGCATCCGCCGTCTCGCTCAACGTTCCCGACCCGGAGGCGTCGGCGACGTTCCTCAGCAACCACTTCGGGTTCACCGTGGAGATGTCGGCCGACGGATTCGTGTCGCTGGCGCGCCCCGACGCCGGGTTCAACGTGATCTTCCTGCGCACCGGGCTGCAGACCTTCAAGCCGGCCCGGATCGCGGGCACGGCCGGACAGGGCTTGCTGGTCGTGTTCACCGTCGACGACATCGACGCCGAATACGAGCGCGTTCGGGCCGAAGGGGTCGAGATCGTGACCCCGATCGAGACCGAGCCGTGGGGCGAGCGCTACTTCCAGGCGATCGACCCGAACGGCATCGTGATCCAACTGGTCCAGTGGGTGGGTGACCCGAGCGCCTACGACGCGAACAGCACCGAATCCTGATTCCGCGCCCGGTGCCCGACGTCTCGACCCGACGCCGGGCACCGTTCGGGGCCACCGGAGCACCCGCTCACTCAGCGAGAGCGCGCCTCAATACCTCGGCCGCCGAAGTCGACGGCCGGCCGATCAATTTCCGCAGATCGCCGCTGGTCACATCCAGCCACCCCGCACGCAGTCCGGTATCGGAATCGGCCAGCACCCGCGCGAAATCGCCAGGTATCCCGGCCTTTTCCAATCCCGCCAGGTATTCGTCCTGCGGCAGATCCTGATACCGCACCGGCTTTCCGGAAACAGTCGAGATCACCTGCGCCACATCGGCGAGCGAGAGGTGCTCGTCGCCACCGAGTTCGTAGATCCGTCCCGCATGGCCGTCGGTGGTCAGCACCACCGCGGCGGCCTCCGCATAGTCGGCCCGCGCGGCCGCCGCGACCAGTCCGTCGCCGGCCGCGCCGTACAGCACGCCCGACTCGAGCGTCGCGTCCAGACCGTTCAGATAGTTCTCCCAGTACCAGCTGTTGCGCAGGAATACGTGCGGCACAGCAGATTTCGCGATCACCTCCTCGGTGCCACGATGCTCCTGCGCGAGAATCATCGGATTCTCCTCGGCGCGCGGAATGCTGGTGTAGGCCAGCAGTTCCACGCCGGCCCGCTCGGCGGCGCGCAAGACATTGGCGTGCTGGTCGACCCGCACACCGAATTCGTTGCCCGACACCAGCAATACCCGATCCACACCCGCGAGCGCGCGATCGAGGGCTTCCGGATCGTCATAAGCGGCCTGCCGCACCCGCACATCGCGCTCTGCCAGATCGGCGACCTTGGCCGGGTCCCGGACAACCGCGACGACGGGCCCCGCATTCCTGTTCAACAGCGCCTCGACGACGAGACGGCCCAACTGCCCACTTGCCCCGGTGACGGCGACGGTCATAACCCAACCTCCAGATCTGATGTACGGAACATCTGCACTAACTATTAGTTAGTACCTAAAATTCCCGCACCGCAGATGAGAACGTCACTACTACAGCGATGGGTAGCATCGAGGCCATGACGAGCCGGCAACTGCGATCGGCGGACGACGCCGATCCGACCCTGGAAGCCGACGTCTTCGCACGCAACTGCCGCTCCCGGCCGGTGCTGCAGAATGTCGCAAGCCGCTGGGGCGCACTCGCCCTGGTCGCGCTGCGCGAAGGTCCCTACCGTTTCAGCGCGCTACGCCGCCGCGTCGACGGCATCAGCGAGCGCATGCTGTCGCAAACCCTGCAGGCCCTGGAACGCGACGGCATGATCCACCGCGAAGTGCAGCAGACCATCCCGCCACGCGTCGAATACACCCTCACCGGCCTGGGCGCGCAGGTTGCCGATCAGCTGTACGGACTGATCGCGATCCTCGAGGACAACATCGACACCATCTCGGCGGCGCAGGACACCTACCACCGCGACTGATCGGTTCACCCTATCCCCACGAAAACGGCCCGGTACCAGCCGAATTCGCTGGTACCGGGCCGTGAACGCGAGGATCAGAAGTTGATCATGTGTCCCGCGAGACCGTGGAACGCTTCCTGCAGCGCCTCGCTCAACGTCGGGTGAGTGTGCACGTTGCGTGCCAATTCGTTGACTGTCAGGTCCCACTTCTGGGCCAGGGTCAACTCGGGCAGCAACTCCGACACATCGGGACCGATGAGATGGCCGCCGAGCAGCTCGCCGTACTTCGCGTCGGCGACCAGCTTCACGAAACCGGTCGGGTCGCCCAGGCCGTGCGCCTTGCCGTTCGCGGTGAACGGGAAGGTCGCGACCTTCACGTCGTACCCCTCGTCGCGAGCCTGCTGTTCGGTGAGGCCGAAGCTGGCGACCTGCGGCTGGCAGAACGTCGCGCGCGGCATCATCCGGTAGTCACCCAACGGCAGCGTCTCCGCACCGCCGATCGTCTCGGCCGCGACCACACCCTGCGCCTCGGCCACGTGGGCCAGCTGCAGTTTCGCGGTCACGTCGCCGATGGCGTAGATGTGCGGCACGTTGGTGCGCATGTAGTCGTCGATCGCGATGGCGCCACGGTCGGTCAGCTGCACGCCCGTGTTCTCCAGGCCGTAGCCCTTGACCCGCGGCGCGAAACCGACGGCCTGCAACACCTTGTCGACGGTGACCGTCTCGACCGAACCGGACTTGTTGTCCTTGATCGACACGGTGACCTTGGAACCGTTGTCCTCGATGGATTGCACCGAGGCACCGGTGGTGATGGTGATGCCGAGTTTCTTGTACGCCTTGGTGATCTCCTTGGAGACGTCGGCGTCCTCGTTCGGCAGCGCGCGGTCGAGGAACTCGACGATCCGCACGTCCACGCCGTAGTTCTTGAGGACGTACCCGAACTCCATGCCGATCGCGCCCGCGCCGACGATCAGGATCGACCCCGGCAGATCCCGGGTCAGGATCTGCTCCTCGTAGGTGACCACGTTCTGCGACAGCGAGGTGCCCGGCAGCAGCTTGGTCTCGGTGCCGGTGGCGATGATGACGTTGTCGAAGGTGACGGTTTCGGTGCCGCCGCTGCTCAGCTCGACGGAGAGCGTGTTCGCGTCGGTGAAGGTGCCCTTCCCGTCGAACTCGTCGATCTTGTTCTTCTTCATCAGGAAGTGGACGCCCTTGACCCGGCCGTCCGCGACCTTACGACTTCGATCGAAGGCGGCACCGAAGTCGAAGCTCGCCTGTCCGGAGATACCGAAGGTCTTCGCTTCCTTGGTGAAGATATGGGCCAGCTCCGCGTTGCGCAGCAGTGCCTTGGACGGAATGCACCCGACGTTCAGGCACACGCCACCCCAGTATTTCTGCTCGACGATCGCTGTTCGCAGGCCGAGTTGAGCGGCGCGGATCGCGGCGACGTAACCGCCGGGACCAGCGCCGAGAACGACGACATCGTAGTGGGAAGTCACGGCAACGAGCCTAGCGCTGTTGCCGAAAGCTCACTCATCCATCCCCCGCAGGGGTGAGAGGGCGGCCACAGCGTGCGTCTATGCCCAGACCTCGCGTGCGGCACGGGCGAAATTGCCGTGGAAGATCGCCGCGCGTTCGGCATCGGTGAAACCCCGGCGGGCCAGGACCTCGTCCAGTCCGGCGACGCGGGGCCGGGCGTCCGGGTTGTGCACATCCGTCCCCAGGTGCGGTGGCAGGCCCAGTAGATCCTCCGGTGGCACCCACTGCAGTGGCCCCCACCGCGTGTAATCCTCCGAGAAATTCTCCGGCGCGGCCGCGATCTCCGCGTTGAACTGGTCCCCGTCGAACGAGAAGTCCGAACCGATCCCGATGTGCTCGACACCCACGAGTTCGGCGCCGTAGGCGATGTGGTCCGCCATCGCCTCGATGCGCGCGGCCCGTCCCTCGACGCGGTTGCGGCCCAGAAAGATTCCGACCCCGTTGATTCCGATCACCCCACCGGTCGCCGCGCACGCACGCGCCTGGTCGTCGCCGATATTGCGCGGATGTGGCCACAGCGCGGCGAAATTGGAGTGGCTGTAGATCATCGGCCCGCCCGCGACCTCCGCGATATCCAGGCCCGTGCGCCGCGAACAGTGCGAACCGTCCGCGAACATCCCGACCTCGCCCAGCGTACGGATGATCGTGCGCCCGTATGTCGTCAGTCCGCGATCGTCCGGATCCAGGCATCCGCCGCCGGCCGCGTTGGCATGGTTGTAGGTCGGCAGCAGCGAACGCACGCCGAGCGAGTGGAACAGCGCGATGTTGTCCGGATCGCCGTCCAGCGGACGCGAATCCTCGAGATCGAAGGCCAGCGCGATGCGGTCTTCGGAACCGGATGTCACCTCGATATCGCCCACGGACTCGACGAGCCGGAAATGCCCGTCCGCCAGCGCATTCCGGCGCAGCAGACGCAGCATGGCCAGCGCCTCCTCGATCGAATGCAGTGAATACCCCACATTCACCGACAGATACGACCCGGCCGGGTAGCGCGTCAGTTCGGTGATATCGGCGGACGGAAGGATCGGCAGGCAACAGTGCTGCTCCCAGAGCGGATATGCCACCGCGGTCCTCCTTCCGGCCTTCCCGGGGCGTCCAGCAACTGTACGGAGTCGCCGGCCGCGCGGGCGACGAGACACGGCGCGATGCACCTCTCACCCCTCGGCGGACCGCCCGGTAGGCCAGAATGTGACCCATGAGCGGCGCCGAGCAAACAACCGATCCGTACCTGTGGCTCGAGGATGTCACCGGCGAACGTGCCCTGTCCTGGGCACGAGCCCACAACGAGGTGGTGATGGAACGCTTCGCCACCTCCGATCGGTTCGACGCCCTCGACCATCGCATCCTCGCCATGCTCGACACCGACACCCGCATCCCGTACCCGACCCGGCGCGGACGCTGGCTCTACAACTTCTGGCGCGACGCCGAACACCCCCGCGGGCTGTGGCGCCGGACCACCTTCGACGAATACCGCGGCGACGATCCGGCCTGGGATGTGCTCATCGACCTGGACGCGCTGGCCGTCGCCGAGGACGAGAACTGGGTCTGGGGCGGGGCGGCGGTCTTGCGCCCGGACCAGGAACTGGCCCTGATCAGCCTGTCGCGCGGCGGAGCGGACGCCAAGGTGGTGCGCGAATTCGATCTGACCACACGGCAATTCCGCCCGGCGGCGGCGGGCGGCTTCCACCTGCCCGAGGCCAAATCGCAGGTGCGCTGGATCGATGCCGACACCGTGTACGTCGGAACCGATTTCGGCCCCGGCACACTCACCGACTCCGGATATCCGCGTCTGGCCAAGCGCTGGCGCCGCGGCACCCCGCTGGCGGAGGCGGACACCGTCTTCGAGGGCGAGCCGGGCGATGTGATGGTCTCGGCGGGCTACGACCGCACGCCAGGATACGAACGCCACTACGTCGCCCGCGCCACCGACTTCTTCAACGAATCGGTCTATCTGCTGGACCGCGACGGCACGCTGCGCCATATCGACGTACCCACCGACGCGTCCGAATCCTGGTACAAGGATTGGCTGCTGGTGCAGTTGAAATCGCCGTGGGAGGTAGCGGGCCGCAGCTATCCCGCGGGCGCACTGCTGGCCATCGATATCGGCGAATTCTTCGCCGGTGCGCGCGATTTCGAGGTCGTCTTCGAACCCGACGCGCACACCTCACTGCACGGCTACGGCTGGACCGAGAACCACCTGCTGCTGATCACGCTGGAGGACGTGCAGACCAAGCTGTACGTGCTGACGCCCGCCTCGGCGACGACTCCGGGTTCGGGCTGGACTCGCGAACCGCTCGCCGACACCCCGCCGATGGCGACCACCAACGTCATGAACCTGGATCCGCTGGAGAGCGGTGACGAATTCATGCTCACCACAAGCGGTTTCACCACCCCCGCAACACTGCTGGCCGGTTCGGTGGGCAGTCCGGCGGTGGCCCTCAAGCGGGAACCGGCATATTTCGACGCCGAGGGCATCGACACCGAGCAGTTCTTCGCGCGCTCCGACGACGGAACCATGGTGCCGTACTTCGTGATTCGCCACCGCGACCACCGGGGCACGCCCGGCCCGACCGTCGTGTCGGGGTACGGCGGCTTCGAGGTCTCCCGCACCCCCGGTTACAGCGGCGCCTCCGGCATGGGGTGGCTCGAACGTGGCGGCACCTGGGTGATGGCCAACATTCGCGGCGGCGGTGAGTACGGGCCCGAATGGCACACCCAGGTGCAGAAGGCCAACCGCTACAAGGTCTACGAGGATTTCTCCTCGGTCGCGAAAGACCTGGTCGCGCGGGACATCACGACCGCGGGACAACTCGGCGCGGTCGGCGGCAGCAACGGTGGCCTGCTGATGGGTGTGATGCTGACCCGCTATCCGGAACTGTTCGGCGCCATCGTCTGCCAGGTACCGCTGCTGGATATGAAGCGCTACCACCTGCTGCTGGCGGGCGCGTCCTGGATCGCCGAATACGGCGACCCGGACAAACCCGAGGAGTGGGAGTACATCAGCAGGTATTCGCCCTATCAGCGGGCGATGGCGGCCGACCCGGCGCGCCCCTACCCGCCGATCCTGCTCACCACCTCCACCCGCGACGACCGGGTCCACCCCGGCCACGCCCGGAAGATGGCGGCGCTGCTGGAATCTAAGGGGCGGACCGTCTGGTACCACGAGAACATCGAGGGCGGTCACGGCGGCGCGGCCGACAACAAGCAGATGGCCTTCCAATCCGCGCTGATCTACGAGTTCTTCACCCAGATGCTGATCGAGCGGCGCACCACCGCCTGACGTCGGGATTTCGCGGCACAGATGACCAAAGACCCCCATCGATCAGGGTCTTCGGTCTCTGGAGTGTGATTCGGCTCACTGCCATTCTCGGTTCGAGAACACCCTCGCCGACCACCGCGGTTCGGTAGCGGGTTCTCCCGAGAGGAGCACACATCATGGATACGTTCTGGGACTACGTCTGGTACACGATTCTGGTGTTCGCCTTCGTGGCCTACCTGATCATCCTGTTCCAGATCTTGGCCGATCTGTTCCGCGATCACACGGTGTCGGGCATCGCCAAGGCCGCCTGGGTGATCGGACTGGTGATATTCCCGTACATCACCGCACTGGTCTATCTGATCGTCCGGGGAAAGGGTATGGCCGTGCGCTCCCAGCAGGCTCATGCGGAGGCCAAGCAGGCGGCCGACGACTACATCCGGCAGGTGGCGGGCAAGTCACCGGCGGAACAGATCGCCGACGCCAAGGCCCTCTTCGACGCCGGCACGATCGATGCCGCCGAATTCGACCAGCTGAAGGCCCGCGCACTCGGTCACAACGGCGCCACCCCCGGCACCGCCGACCGCGGCAATATGGCGGCACGGTAGCGGCGGCTACCCGGCTCCGGTCCGTTCGTCGGCCACTGTGCCGGCGTCCGGATCGGAGCCGACGGCCCGCCGCGGTAGCCGGCCGGTGAAGAACAAGGCGGTGACGGCCAGCAGCGCCGTCACCGCGAAGGCCACCTGCAACGCCAGCAGGCGAGCGTCGGAGTTGACCGCGACCACCGCGTCGGCGGTCGGCGTGTCGACCCCGGCCGCGTCGAGCGACTGTCGCAACTGGGTATCGGACATGAACGGCACGCCGTCGGCCAGTTCGGTGGTGGCCCGTTGCGAGACCGAGGGCGGCACCGCGGGATTGTGCTCGAGGTCGCTGATCACCGAGGACGTCAGCGTGGCGATGAGAATGGAACCGATCAGCGCGGTGCCGAGCGAGGCGCCGAGATTGGTCGCGGTGTTCTGCAGGCCGCCGACCTCCGCACTCTGCGAATCCGGCACCGCCGATACGGTGATCGCCCCGAGCTGCGAGGCCAGCGCACCCAAGCCGAGTCCCATGAACAGCATGGGCACGGCCACCACACCGGCATCGGCCCCCGGGTCCATGCCGCCGGCGAGCAACAGAATCCCGATGATCATCGAACCCAGTCCCAGGCGCACCACCCGCCGCGGATTCGCATGCGGCAAGAATTTCGGAATTCCGGCCGCGGCGGCGACGAGCGCGATCGACAGCGGAAGGATGCGCACACCGGTTTCGAGCGCACTCAATTCGAGCACCACCGACAGGAACAGCGGGACCGAGAAGAACACCCCGGCCTGAATCGCGAACTGCGCGAAGAACATCGCCAATCCGCCACCGAGCCGGCGATTGGCGAACAACCGGGGGTCGACCAGCGGCTCCCCGCCGGATCGCACCAGCCGGTGCTGCCACCGCAGGAAGGCGTACAGCACCAGCAGACCCGCCAGGATCAACCAGATCACCGGCGACAGACCCGCGATCGCGGTACCGCCGGGACGCGGGCGGATCCAACCCCATTCGCTGGACCGCAGCACGCCGAAGACGACGGCCCCCAGCCCGACGACGGACAGCACCGAACCCAGGAGGTCCAGATGCAGCCGCTGCGCCGGCACGTCCGCCACCCGGCGCAGCACCAGCAGGATCGCCACCACGACCACGACCTCGCCGAAGAACACGTACCGCCAGGACGCGAAGGTCGTCACCGCCCCGCCCAGGAGCGGGCCCACCGCCACGGCCATCGCACCGGCCGCGGCGACGAGACCGTATGCGGCGGCGCGGCGTTCGCGGCCGAAGTTCGCCGCCACCAGTGACACGATCGCCGGCATGATCAGCGCCGCCCCGATGCCCTCCAGCAGCGACCAGCCCAGCAGCAACACCCCCAGATTCGGCGCCAACCCGGTGACCAGTGAGCCCGCACCGTAGACGACCAGTCCCACGCCGAATGCCCGCCGCCGCCCGAGAATCGTCCCGACCTTGCCGCCGGTGACCATCAGCGATGCCATCACCAGCGTGTACAGCGTGATGGCGGTTT